>JAZGGT010000543.1:0-2037 GCA_036480555.1 Bacteroidales bacterium
ATGTCCCCTTACTTTCATTATAAAATCTTTGCAGAAAGGCCTGCCTGGTCTTCTCAGCGAGGTTCTCATATTCCTTGGCTTCAGCTTCATGACCCAGGGCCCTCGCGGATTTTGCCGTCAGATCGGCACAACGCCACAAGTAGAAGGTATGCACCATCTCGTCAGGTGGAAGCTCTCCCGGTGCACACCAGTCCCCCAGGTTCATCCACCTGTTCGGATTTTCTTTTTCCGGTGCCTGTGAGAACATAATCCCGTCTTCATCTGTCCAGGTTAGCATGTATTTCATGTATCCCATCATTCCCTCAAAATTCTCCTGCAACATATCCAGGTCCCCATACTGGAGATAAAATTCCCAGGGCATGATAACCAGGGCTGCCCCCCAAGCCACACCACCTCCACAGCCTGGCTGCCATGGGGCCCCGTTGGGTACATAACCGTTTTCGGGGTTCTGGGCGCCTAGTATATCCCGTATCCACTTGATATAGAAGGTCCTGGCATCGAAATTTTGCAGAACTGTCACGCAGGCAACCTGCCCGTCCCCCGTATAGGGAGAACGTTCACGGTGTGGACAGTCGCTAGCAACACCCCCATGCATATTATCCGTCTGGCTGCGGTGCCAGACCTTGTGTATCTTATTAAACAGTGGATTAGAGCAGTCAAATTCCCCGGTGGTCTCCACATTGGAATACACCGCCTCAGCCACTAATTGTTCCGCCGTCATTTCCCCGGGCCAGTTGCTGATCTCCACCTCCCGGAAAACAAACCAGGTAAAGCGGGCTGCATAGTCCTCCGGGCTATTGCCCTTCATGGTGTATGAATTTTGTCCAACAGAGGATTCACATATATAATTGATATCAATCCGTTGGCCTGACTCGCCTTTTACATCCTTCAACCTGATCCAGCCTGAAATCTCCTCGCCGAAATCAATCCTGTATTTGCCATCACCCAGTTTCTCAATCTTTTGCGGTGAAAGCTTTTCCATTACCCGGTCAACAGGAGACATATGGGCTTTCATCTCTCCTTCCGGTGCCTTCCTATCCACTGCATTTCCCCAGCCTGAAGCATCAAATCCCGGGGTGCTCCAGCCCTTTTGTTCCAAGCGGGCATCGTAATGCTCCCCATCATAAACCATATCCATGATAATTGGCCCCTTTGAAACCTTCCAGCTCGGATCGCTTGAAATCACTTCTTCCCTTCCATCTGTATATACTACATGAAGCTGCCCTAAAAACCGCGGGGTCCCATATCCCTGGCACCAGTAGTTGGCCGGGTTGTAAAATCCATTGCCAAGAATTGCCCCAATCACATTTTCGCCCTGCTCCAGCAGGTCTATGACATCGTAGGACAAATACATGACCCGGTACTCCCTGAAATTATCCTGGATCATAGTCCCGATTGTACCCAGGTCCTCCCGTTTGCCGTAAAGCGTCACATTGGGAACAAGGACATCCTCACTTACCTTCTGTCCATTCACATACAATTCAAAAAATCCAAGGCCCGTAACATAAGCCCTTGCCGAGGTTATCTCTCCTGATATCTTAAATGCCTTTCTCAGCATGGGTGCAGGGGGTGGTATTTTACCAGGGTCCAGTGTTGGTTCGATACTCGATCCAGGTATTCGTCTGGGAGAGGATGGCCTGGGAATGGCTGCTTCACCCTGCCAGGGTGCCCCTATCCACCTCGCCTGCCAGTCCCCGGAATTCAACAACCCCATACTCCAAAAAGCCGGTTTACTCCAATCAGACACTTTCCCGTCACGGTCCCAAACCCTTACCTGCCACCAGCAATCCTGCCGCGAAACCAATGTCTTCCCTGCATACCTGACCTGGGTGGACGGATCGGATTCAACCTTACCACTGTTCCATAAGTCAGCCTGTCCATCTGCCAAATTTCCTGGATCTGAAGCAACTCGGATCTGCCAGGCAGCCTGGTACTGTCCCCTTTCTCCAATCTCAGCTATATTGACCCAGCTGAGGCGTGGCTGAAGTATATCCACAGCAAGTGGATCTTCGAGATATTCGCAACGCAGATCGCCTG
>JAZGGT010000544.1:0-2073 GCA_036480555.1 Bacteroidales bacterium
AGATCGCTTTCTGCCTGGTCCAGCAAATCATCCACGTCCATGGTTTCGTCAAAGGCCTTCCGCTGGATATCGGAGGAAACCCTGATCAGTTCTCTCTGTATGTATTTTTGCTGGATGATCCGGGCATGATACTCCAGGTGGGCCGCCGAGGCTACCTTGCTGGTCAGCTGGGTAATATATAGCGGTCCACCAACCTCTTCCAGTGAATTTCGTTTTTTCAGTTCTTCGGTTACAGTCAGTATATCGATGGCCTTTTCCTCCATGGAAAGATCGACGATTGCCTTGTAGATTTTCTGGTGTGCATCCTTGTAGAAACTTTCCGGTTTCAGGATATCAAGAACGGATATAACTGCATCCTTTTCAAGCATGATAGCACCCAGTACTGCCTCCTCCAGGTCGACCGCCTGGGGAGGTAATTTTCCATATTCTACATTCAGATTGCCCAGTTTCGGCGATATCTGTGAATTCCCTTTTAATGCCATAAGAATTACCCAAATTAGGATTTCAAAGGTATGAAATGAGCCTGCTCCGGAAGGTCCCTCAGGCAGTCCATTTTTAAACATCCCTATGAATCTTATTAACGCAACCTGTTAAAAATTAATCTGTACCTTTATATATGGTGATTGCCGCCATTTCTCATTGTCCATTCAGAAAAAATTATTAACAATTCATGATCGTCTTTCCCAATGCAAAGATAAACCTTGGATTAAGGATACTCAGAAAAAGGCCTGATGGATTTCATGACCTGGAATCAGCCTTCCTGCCGGTCGGATTAACGGATATGCTGGAAATAGTACCTGCAGCAGGTAACAATCCCGGCAAATCTGACAGGCTCACCCTGACGGGGATCCCCCTGGAAGCCATGGATAATAATTTATGTATTCGGGCCTTCCGGCTCCTGAGGGAAAGACATGGGATACCCGATGTAAACCTGCATTTGCACAAAAGGATCCCCACAGGAGCTGGTCTGGGAGGCGGATCATCCGATGCTGCATTTACCCTGAGGGCATTGGATGAGATGTTCGGCTTAAACCTGGATGTGCCTGTATTGATGGAATATGCTTCAATGATCGGGAGTGATTGTCCCTTTTTTATCGTCAACGAACCAAGCCTGGCTACAGGACGTGGTGAACATCTGGAGCCCCTGCCCCTAGATCTTTCCGGATATACGATCATCCTTGTCCTGCCCGGGATCACCATAGATACCGCCCTGGCCTATAAAATGATCAGTCCCGGGGAAAAAGATCAGCCGGTAAAAGAGGTACTGAGGCTTGCTCCGGAGGAATGGAGTGGTCGCCTGGTCAATCATTTTGAGGTATCCGTCTTTCAGAAATACCCGGAAATCGACGGTCTTAAACAGGCTTTATATGGAGCCGGGGCCGTCTATGCATCCATGTCAGGAAGCGGTTCTGCTGTATTCGGACTCTTCAGGGAAAGTCCCAAGTTACCACCTGAGATAAGCCGGCACCCATTGCATATTGAACGGTTCTCCTGAGCGGGATGCCAGGTTAAACCATTTCCAGCATCAGATGATCCTTGGGTACTTTTTCCCCTTCCTTTACCTTGATGGATTTTACCTTGCCATCGATATTGAAAAGGATCTTGTTCTTCATTTTCATGGCTTCCAGGAGCAGGATGGGATCACCCTTTTTCACTTCCTGTCCGACCTTGGTGAAAACTTTAACAATGGTACCGGGTATGATGGAAGTGATCTTTTTGGGATTTGGACTTCTCCAGGACTTCCTTTTCTCAAATTTTGTATTATACCTTGTGCGGTATTTATCACCATCAATGATCAGTGTTTTACATCTTGCCTTTTTGTCACCACAATCCCCGTTGGTTTCCAAACTGGTTGAGGATGTCTTTGTGGCTCCCTGGGTACCTGGGCCTGCACCCGCTATAGATTTTTTGGTTCCTGCCATCTGAGCTGGTTTTAAAAGGGTGGGATACCATGCTTTTTCTGCGGAAGATATACTGCCTTATTGACTGCCACTTCAATGGCATGCAGCAGGTGCTTCCTGGTGTCCTTGGGCTCGATCACTGAATCGATATATCCCTTGGCTGCTGCAACAT
>JAZGGT010000545.1:0-5548 GCA_036480555.1 Bacteroidales bacterium
AAATGTTGATGCTGTATCATCTGCAACGGAGGCTTATTTCGCGGGACGGGGACTCCTGTACACTTACCGTGGAGGCCGCAGGGTGGATACGACCCACCTGCATGTCAAGGAATGGATAGATTGTATCCGATCAGGACAGCAACCAAGTTGCAATATTGACCAGGGATTTCAGGAAGCAATCACAGCCCAGATGGCCATCATTTCCTACCGGGAAGACAGGAAGGTATTCTGGGATGCTGACCAGCAAAAAATTATTTAATTGAATATCGAAACAGTTAAATTTCATTAAATTTGTGGCCGTTTAGAAATCGACTATTTTATTAGTTGTACAATTAATATTATAGTAATATATTTACCTGATCATTCCCCATCAGATGGCCCAGAAAAAATTCTATTTCAATCCCGATCACCTCTCCCTGACCCCTGCAAAGAGAAGTCTGAAAAAGAGGATCGCCATCATCTCGGTATTTGTCCTTATCTGTATGGCACTGGGGACTGTCGGCTATTTCCTGACATCAGGCATTATCCTGACACCCCGTGAAAATAACCTCCTTTCCCAGAATAAGAAATTGATCAATCTTTTTCAATCCCTTAACAAAAAACTTGATGAATACGAAGTTGCTTTATCTGAGTTAAGGACGATGGATGACAGTATCTATCGATCTCTCATCGGTAAAGCACCCATGCCACCTACCATCCGTAATGCTGGTACAGGTGGGCATGAACCTGTATTAATCCTGAGAGATGCTGCGTATCCGGGGGTTGTCCGTAATACTGCTGAAAAAATTGAACAGCTGGATACACATATGAAGGTGCAGATGAATTCCTTCAGATCAGTTTTGAACGAGATGTTCAGCAATAGGGAACGGCTGGTACACCTGCCTGCGATTATGCCCATTTCTAATGATAATCTGCGACGGACCGGATCAGGCTTCGGAATGAGGCTCCATCCCATCCTTAACATTGTCAGGATGCACGAAGGAATTGATTTTCATGCTCCTGTCGGCACCGAGGTTTTTGCAACAGCAGATGGAGTGGTGAAAGATGTCCGGACCTCCCAAACTTTCGGGAAAGTAATCGTGATTGATCATGGTTACGGTTTAGAAACCTTCTACGCCCATCTGAGTGATTATAATGTTCTAAAAGGAGAAAAAATGGTACGTGGTAATCTGATCGGTTTTGTGGGCAATACCGGACTTTCAAGGGGACCACATTTGCATTATGAGGTTCATATTTTTAACAGGGAAGTTGACCCTGTAAATTACTTCTTCAAAGACCTGACCCCGGAAGAATATAAGGAAATCGTCCTTATCTCCCAGTCATTCGAAGAAAGCATGGATTAGACAGGAATGAAGATCAGGACACTTGCCCTGTCAGGAATAGCATTTATCCTGATCATTTTATTCAGACCGGGACACACGACTGAATCAGATCCCCCTGCTGATCTCTCCATCCATTCAGAAACAATCAGGGAAGATTCCCTGCCCATCCTGAAAACCATCCATAAATTTGACATGTTCCTGAGAGACAGCCTTCACAGCACAGGATGTGTCGGGGCAGCAGCATGCATTTTCCACCATGATGAAATTGTCTACACACTCACATATGGAGTGAAGCGTGCCGGCACAAAAGATTCTGTCGACCGCCATACGGTATTTCGCCTCGCATCTGTATCCAAAGGTTTTGCAGGGGTACTGGCCGCCATCCTGCAGGAGGAGGGAGTAATATCCATGGATGACAGGATCATTGAATACCTCCCGGGCTTCCGGCTCAAAGATTCGGTAAATACCCACGACCTTGCTATCCGGCATGTTTTAAACCATACATCTGGATTGGTTCCGCATGCTTATGATAACCTGGCTGAAGATGGTAAAACCATCAGGGAAATCATCCCGGAACTTGCCACCGTGGATATTGCTGGTATCCCGGGTCAATATTACGGGTATCAGAATGTTATTTTCAGTCTCATAGATACTCTGGCAGTGCTGAAAACCAAGAGGGACTACAGTGAACTGGTCTACAGGAAAATTTTCAGGCCCCTTGGTATGAAAGATGCATCGACGGGATACAGGGGACTTGTATGGAACCGCAATGTGGCATTCCCCCATGACAGGATAAACGGTGAATACCATCCCCGTCCGCTGAATACAGGATACTATAATCTTTTGCCGGCCGCTGGTGTGAATGCGAGCATAGATGATATGGGAAAATGGCTGGCAGCATTACTGGGATTTATGCCAAAAAAACTTGATACGGCTGTTATCAACCTTATTACCACACCACAGGTGTACACTCCCCTGAAACGTAATTATACAAGATATTGGGACCCTATCGAGGCCAGGTATTACAGCTTTGGATGGAGGATCTTTGATTATAAGGAGAAACGAATCCTTTATCATGGAGGCTATGTCAGGGGATACCGTGCGGAGATAGCATTTTGTCCTGAAGAAAACACAGGTATTGTATTCCTGCTTAACTCACCGAACCGGCTGGCTTCACAGGTTGTACCGGCATTTTTCAATATGTACCTGGAAACGCAGGCTAACCCTTGATCAGCGTTAAAGCTCCCTCACCCAGATATTCCTGAAGTTCACCGGATTACCATGGTCCTGTAACAGTAAGGGTTGTTTCAGGGGATGGGCCTTGTAAGCTGGAAGTCCCACGTTTTCAGTAGTACCCAGGATGACAGCATGGTTCTGTAACAGGACCCCGTTGTGCAATACCGTGACAGTTGCCGGAGTAAACAGGGAACTGTCCTCTTTAAACCTGGGGGCCATAAAAATAATATCATAAGTCTGCCATTCCCCCGGAGGCCTGCAGGCATTTGCCAGCGGGATATGCTGTTTGTACACCGCACCTGTCTGTCCGTTTACATAGGTTGTATTTTCATAGCAATCAAGGATCTGTATCTCGTAAAGCCCCTGGAGGTATACCCCGCTGTTGCCACGTCCCTGTCCCACCGTATCAATTTCTGCCGGAGCTCTCCATTCAAGATGCAGCTGCATATCTCCAAATGATTGTTTTGTCTGTATGGAACCAGTCTCCTTGACGATCGTCATTGTACCATCCGCCAGTTTCCACCCGACAGGTTCTCCGCCTGGCTTTTCCCATTGATCCATGTCTGTACCGTCAAAAAGAATGATGGCATCTGAAGGCGGGGCTGTGCCATTACCGGGTGTAACAACCGGGGGCACCGGTTCCCATATTGATGTGAGCTCTGGATGCCACTCCTGTGCAAGCATTCCAAGTGAGAATAAGACAGCCAGAACGTGCAGAAAGATTTTCTTCATGATTGATATATTTATTAAAGGTTTAAAATAATGGTATCAGGATTTATAGCCCGTATTCAGGGTATCCCATTCCTTCCCTCCTTTTTTGACAAAGATGATAAGGAATATTGGATAACCGCAATAAAATACAGCATTGATGATCATTCCGAGTACAACCAGCACAGCTAAGAGATTTTTCGGGAACAGCTCCAATGTATTGAGTACAGGTACAATCTCCACCTGTACCAGAACCATATAAACCACATACCACACTATGTTCAGTATGGCTGCCGCGTAAGCAATGTTTTTATATGATGTTTTACCAGCCAGGTGCAGGATTCCGGAAATAATATACAAGATGGCAATCAGAAATATATAGGGAAAGATATTTCCGATCAATCCGTATACAGAATCAAGCATGGCAGGCATATCGATGACCTCATACACTTCAGGTGGCCATGGAAAATGCTCGAAAAAGGCTGCCGAAACCCGGATCACAATTGTGATAACCGTGGCCCAGATCAGTCCCAGGGTACCATAGACAATAGAAATGATACTTGCTGCTTTCATTATCTGTTGATATTACATTCTGATGGTCGTGTTAAGATACAAAAAATGGAGTGATCCACAGCTGGGGCCGGTTAATCTTCGGGTATAAGATTGACCTGCATATCCAGTGTGACTGACAAATGCTCATCGGGTGCGGTGAAAAGATTGGTAACACTGAATGGTATACTGATATCGCTTTTACCTTCCTTTCCCTGTATTTGGTTTGAAAGCCACAGTATGGCTATCCTGCCTGGATGCAGGACCATCTCAGGTGCGTAACTAAAATCCTCAAGTCTCTCACCCATAGTCAATTTAAAGGCTATATCAGACTTATTTATCACCTGGGCATAGCAGGTATCTGTTCCTTTCAGCCCGACAGGTTGAGAGATCACCCGGACAGACTGATCGAATATAGCTTTAAGGTATGCTGGCTGCCCGTAAAGATCATTGCCTCTCCAGACAGCTGTCCGGCCCGCCAGTAAGGCTTCCTGGACAGATTCGTTATTTTTCTCCCGTGCAAAGACCAGTGTAAGGCTTCTGGTTTCCTCACCGCCCGTCAAATATTCAAGTCCCGACGGATTGTGAACATCCGAGTTTCCAAATATGGTAATCCCTTTCTCAAGGCACCACTTGTGGGCGAGCGGGTAATAGGAATTCCCATTAACGATCTCCATGCCATGCATCCAGCCCAGATCATAGATGCTGTCATGTTCACTATGCCAGATAGGGATCTCATCTTTCTGTCTCCATCCCGGATGATTCCAGAAGATGTAAGCTCCCTGATCAACAGCGGCACTCATCGATGCCCAGAAATCTTCCTGGTCAAGTGCTGCAACATCTTCCAGGAACAGGCAATTAAAATGCCCGGGAGGCATCTGCCTGGTAATTTCTGCCGCCTTTATCAGTAGCAGTCCCATATTATCAGCATGAGGCCTGGCAATTTCATATGCCCTGCCAAACTGTACCGGTATATCATCCTTATGCGGATGATATTCAATATGATCAGTAATGGCTATCGCATCCAGCCCTTCCTGCCATGCCTCTGCGACACGAATAGAAGGCCAGACATTGCCATCCGAAAAAACAGTATGCATATGGAAATCACACTTCAGGGTAAGATAGCCGGGTATATCCGGTATGTTAATGACCCGGCGGGTATTGGGCTGGGCATTTACATTCAGCTGGAAGACCAGCAGGGCAACTGACAGGAAATAGCATTTATTCATGATTCAGGGATTTGATGGTTAATTATTTTTTTTACCCAGGGCAATGATCTGAGTAGGCTTGGAAACTCCGTTCTCCCGGAAGTGTTCCTGGAGAACTGATATGCGTTTGTTATAATTCTCACGTTCCGGATGTGCAGCTATCTCATCCAGCCATCCTGTCATTCTGGCTATGTATTCATCGACATTGGCCGGATCTTTTGGAGCCGGTTCCTCAGGCTGGTACTCAGTCACCACAAGATCTTCCAGTCCCACATAATAGATCAGATCAAGAAGGTCGCTCCGGAAATAGGTTTTATTATGGCTCACACCAAGAAGCTGATCTATCTCCGACCGGAGATGATGATAGAGCAAATGTGATTGCTGGGAGGCTGAAAGACCATCCCGGATCATCTCATTGATAAGAAAATAACCGCTTTGTTTCAGGACCCTCTTCATTTCGTCGAGTGCATGCCGGTCATTTTCCACATGATGCAGCGTCTTGGATATGGTGACAAAATCAAATGA
>JAZGGT010000546.1:0-3466 GCA_036480555.1 Bacteroidales bacterium
ACCCCTGGAGATGACCGCGAGCGGGCTTTCCCAGGTGTACGTTTCGATAATTTCAAGCGGGGGTCTCGGGGTGGAATAGCTTACAACAAAATAGACTACTGCGCAGATCACGAACAGCCACCATGCCTGCATCATAAATGGAATGTGCAGTCCCCGGGTAAGGTACATATAACCGCTGATAGGCTCAAAATCGATACAAAACGCTGCAATCCCAAGTATTAGTCCGGTTACAAGGGTAGTAACGGCGGCCTGGTTGGTCCCCCTTTTCGAGAATACACCGAACAGGAATACAACTGCAACCGGGGGTGCTATGGCTGCTGCAATTTTATTGATGGCTTCAAAGATGCTGGAAAATTTATCTCCCTGGGTGGACCAGGCCATGGCCAGCAGCATCACTATCACAGCTGCAATGCGGCCATATTTTATCTGCTGACTATCAGAGGTTGAAGGCTTGATCCTTTTCACTATATCAACCGCAACCAGGGTGGCAGAACTGTTCAGGGCAGCTGCAATGGTGCTCATCAATGCAGCCAGTAAAGTGGCTGCCATGATCCCTTTCAGACCGGTTGGCAGGAGCTCGTTGATCATAACGGGCAAGGTCTGGTTGGCATCTGAACCGATTAAATCTTTGAATAGCACGAAAGCAATTACCCCGGGGAAAACCATGATAAAAACGGGCAAGATTTTCAGAAAACCGGCAAATATTGGCCCCATCTGGGCATCATGTCTTGTTCTTGCTCCCAGTACACGTTGGACAATGGTCTGGTCGGAACACCAGTACCATAATCCAAGGATGGGATAGCCCAGCAGGCAGGCATACCATGTGAGTCCCGATTCAAATCCCCCCTCTCCCAGGAGTCCCAGGCTCTCCCTGGTATGCAACATATTCAGCTGTCCCGGTTTCAATTGTGCCTTTAAATCAGCCAGTGTAGATATCCCATGGTCAGGAAGGGCGGCAATGGCAAATCCTGTAAGCACGATTGCCCCGATAATCAGTATGATCGTCTGAATACTCTCTGTAACCACAACTGCTTTTAATCCCCCAAGTACAGTATAGATAGTAGTTATAATAGATATAACAAGGATGGAGGTGAATACATTGATGCCAAAGAATGAGTGGAAAACCACGGCCCCGGCATAGAGGCTCATCCCGATATGCACAAAAAGTACCCCCAGGATGGCAATAAAAGCCAGTATGCTCCTGGCCGTTGAACCATAACGTTTTTCAAGGAACTCTGGCAGGGTGGATATCTTGCTTTTGAAATAAAAGGGAGCAAAAACCAGCCCGAGCAAAATGAGAGTGATGGAGGCCAGCCACTCAAAATTCCCCCATACCAATCCTTCATTATAGCCCGAAGCGGCCAGTCCCACAAGATGAATAGTGGAAATATTTGAGGCAAACAGTGCAGCCCCAACCATGATCCAACCCAGTCCCCTTCCAGCCAGGAAATATCCCTCACTGGTCATTTTTTTAAGGCTGACGGAAAGGATACCAACCAGCAGGATGCCTACGAGATAAACGACAATAATAATCAGATCGATAGTGTTGATAGTCAAATCCATAGGATGAAAAGAGTGTATTAATGATTATAGTAAACCTGTTCCATTTCTGCCCAGCCATCATACCCATCGAGTGGAACCTGCATGGGATCGCAAACCCTCAGCCATTCAATGTTGCGATCTTCTTTCGCCAATGTTGCCATGTCTGCTTCAAAATCATTACCATGGTATTCATAATATCCGAATTCATAATAGTTCCCATCATCAAGTTGATGAAGGAATATGGAGAAATTCCGCATGTTGGCCTTTACCAGCAAATCCCGAACGCCTGGATTTGAATCTGCATGCAGCGCCTTGTACTCTTCGATATACTCAGGTCTGATCTTGATCACCATTCCTACCCTCTTGACTTCTGTAGTTCTTGTCTCTTTTTGTTTGCAACCTGTTGACATAAGTACTATAATGAAAATGGCTGCAGTAATGTTGGTTAAGGATTTCATATTGATGATTTTCAGTAAAGGTACTTACTTTATAATATAGCTTTATAAAGTTATTATTTTTTTATATATCCAGGTTCAGAACCCTTTGCAATATCAACGCAAATGCTCCCATCAAGGCAGCATTCTCACCAAAAGTGACTGGCAGGATTTCAACCTCGCGGGATGTTGGCTGCATGATATTCCTATCAACAGATTTCCTGATATTATCAAAAAAGATATCACCTGCCAGTGAAACACCTCCACCTATGGTTACCAGCTCAGGATTGAAGATATTGACAAGGCTGGAAATCCCGATACCTATATAATCCATGGCCCGGTTAAACACATTACTTGCAAGCTCATCCCCTTTCCTGGTCGCATCCGCAACCATTTTGGCCGTAATCTTATTTACATCACCCCCGCATAATTCGACCAATAAGCTGGATTGTCCCCGAGCAATCCTGCTACGGGCTATTAGCGCAATGGCCTTTCCAGATGCAAGGGCTTCCAGGCACCCGTACTTTTTGCAGGAACACTGGATATCACTATCTGTCTCTACCGTGATATGTCCAAATTCTCCGGCAAATCCGTCTGCTCCCATCAGCAATTTTCCATCTACGATGATTCCTGCACCTATCCCGTAACCTACATTCACACAGATAAAATTTTGCAGTTTCTGACCGGCACCATAGGATAATCCCCCTAGTGCCATGAGACGGGTAACATTATCAAATATGACCGGGAACTCAATGCTTTTCCCCAGGGCATTTGCAATATCCACATTGTACCAGTCAAAATCAGGTGAATATTCAACCAGGTTTTTCCGTCTATTGATCAGGCCGGCGACTGCGATCCCCACTCCGAATATCCTTTGCTTCTTGACCTTGGAATTCCCGTTACTCAATCTGTGGATCAGGTCTGACAGATCTTCCATGATGGCATCAAACCCGGATTCAAGTTTTGTGGGTATCTTGATTTCATTGATGAATTTTCCGTCCAGGTTCGACAAGGCCCCCCTGGTAAAGGTAGCCCCCAGGTCAATTCCTATTACATAGTTCTGCTCACTATTAAACTTAACGAGTAGAGGCGGCCTCCCTCCGCTTGAACTTCCCATTCCCACCTCTGCCACGAGCTTTTCATCATGGATCAATCCATCTACGATACGGGTCACAGTAGGTGCACTCAGTCCGGTCCTCTTTACAATATCGGCCCTGGAGACCGGACCGGTCTCGCGGATAAGTCCAAGTACCTTAATCTTGTTAAGCTTATTTATAAATAAAGCATCGGCTTTGGGATGGACAGATTTTTCCCCTTTCATTCAATAACAATAAAAACTTTCTAAAGTTATGTTATTTATTTCAGATAGGGACTTACAAATGTGTATTGGCCGGAGCCTATTTTTACTTCAATATAATTGTAATCAAATCCCTCTGCAGAAAGCGGATCAATGACCGGGACCGGCATGTCATTCATCTCCATGGTTTTGC
>JAZGGT010000547.1:0-12154 GCA_036480555.1 Bacteroidales bacterium
CCATCCGGATGGACTGATTCATACATGCGCTCTGCAAAATCCAGTGTTAAATCCACCCATTCCGGGTGATTGAAGACTTGTCCACAATAATATATGCCTTGCATAAATATGGCAGTGTGGTTATTGGTAGTTAGGTATAAGTCTGTTTCTCCCGGCACGAAGTTTTTGTTGTGTTCAATTGCCAGGGGGACTTGTTCCTCGACCAATTTCAGGTACCATTGTTTTTCATCTTTGCTTAAAACAGGCTCCATTTTTTTATATGCCAGTGCAATATGTAATAAAAGCCTGCGTAACGGAACCTCCCAAAAGCGCTCTTCAATTTGTGTCCTGAAAAAATTTTGCTGGTAATAGCTTATGTTTTGCTGGATTTTCTTTATCAGAGTTAGTGCACGAGCATTGCCATTAGATGCCAAAGCAGACAGAACCGAAATTCCGGAAGCCTGATAATCGTAATAACTTACTATTTTTTCTATAAGCTTATTCCCTGAATTATAATTATCATCAAAAGTTTCCCGTTCATGAAGATAAATTTTCTCCATGGCCTGGAGGATTTCTCTTTCAATTCTTCTTTTGGTTCGATTTATAAATTCCTGATTAAGTTTTAGGTGATCTTTTGTAAATAGATGATGGGGGAAACTAAGAACAGGTACCAGTAAACCCAATCCTGTGGCAAAAAAAACACGACGGCTTATTTTTGCTTTCATTTCAGTATCCTCCGGTTTAAATGCATGTACGTTCGGTCAGATAACCAACACTATGAATGATTAAAGGCTATTCCCAGTACAGCCTGTTTTCCAGAATATAATCCAGCATTTCTTCATACAAATGAAGCTGAATATCCACTATATCACTGTGGCTGACAAATGGTTCAGGGAACCTTTCGGAAGTAGTTCCATGACTGCATTCAAATGTAAAGGCCATGGTGCCTGAAAGTTGATGCAATGCACAGATTAAGTTAAAACTGGAATTGGGAGGAAACTCATTATCTTCAACTCCGGGCTCCCCTATCCATTCTTGTGGGATATATGGCAGACTGGCCTTTTCGTAACGAACATTCAGTCGCCTGGTTATATCCTGTATGCGTTCCTTCATAAACCAGGCCACATAGCTGGCAGGAAGGATCCTGGGCTTATTTTCATGAGAATGCAGGGAGACCGTGATATCAGGCGCCTCGGAGCGTGCAATATCAAGGATGGCTCTTGTTTCATCTGCCATGGGAGAGAAAAAATCATCATGCATAGGGTTTATCCCATCATCATTGAAGTATGCCCCAAGAATTTTTACATCACCTCCCATGGGATGTACTGCTTTGGCACCTGGCCAAGCGTAAAATGATCCGTCTTTCCGGGTACCCTGGCCATATTTTGTCATGATCTTTGTGGGGAGTCTCACGAAACTATCATACGGACACCTTTTTCGCCCGTCCGGATTGCCACAGGGAACGATAATGACCCTGCATTTCTCCAGTTTACTTTTCAGCGAAGCCCATTCCTTGCCACGATAATCCTTACCCGTTTCGGCCACATGAATCAGGTTAACCATGCCCACTATATTTTCAACTTCCTGTCCGTGAACGGGACCGAGAAAAAAGACTACCGGTTTAGTACTTTTATCTTTTCTTGCATAATAAACCGGATTCCTGGCGGCAACGGCCGAATTATAATTGGCCTGGGAATGAAAATCGTCTTTTGTCCCGTAATACACCGCGTAAACCGGCAGGCCACCCGGGGAGATCGCTATGACCTTAGCTTTTCCGGTTTTAATATTCATTATCTCTTCTTGAATATCGGATAGCTTTGATTTATAAAAACCAGGTATATCTGTAGGATTGGGAGGATCACCGGCTTCAATCGCGACCTGGGAAGATGCTTTTTCAAATTGAAAAATGATCATTAAGATCAGGCAAATGGATAATCGTATTTTCTTCATAGTATATATTTTTATTTATTAGTGTCTGCACCTATGGTTATGGTAAAAGTTCCCCATGTGACATTTCTCTTTATCGTCTTCCATTCCTTGACTTCATAACTGGCAAGAAATTTTATCTGATGCCCGATCGGGCAATCTTCTGATATATGCATCACGGAAGATTGTGCATAACCATCGCCCCACTTATCTGGTTGCAGGTCCACATGTATCCGCTCACCATCAATATAGGGATCATCATAATATAACCTGGTGCGGTGGCTTATCTCATAGATCATAATGTCTTCTCCGGGCTCTGCTATATTATTTCCGTTGCCACTGCCAAAGATCTCACTATCCCCGTCATCTATCCCGATTTCGGTAAATTCAGGAACATCATACATCACCGGTGCCTCAAACTCATCCACCCAGGTATTTTTCTTATCGGATATGGTAAGATGGAACTTTAACCTGAATGGGGACCCGTCAGCCGGAGGCTGGTTGGATGCGGTGATCTTAAATTCAGGTTCTATCCATACAGGTTCGCCCTGCAACAGTTCTCCAATTTCGATCACAGGATTATCTATGGTAACATCGGGATGTGAACAACTTATTTCCACTTTGACATCTTTCGCGATGCTGCCACCCCTGTTCAGCAGGCGGAGCTTTAACTGACATGTTTCGTTCTGGTCAAGGAAGATATCCCTGTCATTCACCTTATGTGCAAGATAAACGATTTCGGCCGGATCCTTCTTTTTATAAATACCGATCTGATGGCGCTCGTGGTTTACAGAGAAACCAATACTGCCCTCCGCATCACTTTCCAGGCTGAGCAGCTCCTTGCTGTCCAGTGTTTCATTATAATCAAGCATTGTATAGGTGGTATTTGGATCATAGAGAGGAGGCGTTTTAACTTTTATCAGGACACCGGGAATGATCCATCCATGGGGTTGCCATTTCCTGGTTGTGATCCCCATCCCTCCTTGTGTTACGCCTTTCATTTCAATATACCCGGGTTCAGCCAGATTGCTTTCTACCTCGTATCCCCAGATTTCAAAATCGGGATAAAGATCCGCATGGTGCCAGCGTTCCGGTGCGGGCAATGGTTTTTCGAAGGATGCTAATACAAAATCAAAGGCATCGTTCAAATCCAGAGGCATTAAACTATGCCCCCCTTCATAAACCTGGTACTCATATACCAGCTTGCCTTCCTGCAAGGCTCCTGCATGTACCTCATCATTCAGGTAAACCAGTTCCCCGTTGCTGCTGTTGTGAAATCTCAGGTTTATCCCGTGAAGGTTCTTAAACATATACCTGACACAGTAGAGGGTATGATTGTCAGGATAACCGATAAAAAACTCGGGTGAACCTTTGGAGTTAACAGCAGTGCCAACCAGCTGAGGATACTTTCCAGCAATGAAGAAGGATATGATCCCACCCATACTTTGACCTATGAGGGCCCTGTTTGCCCTGTCTGTCAGGGTACGGTATTGTGAATCTATATGCCTGACAAACTCCGGGAAATAATCTTTGAACTGGGTCTCATAGTTGATATTGGAGTGGTATCCGATGTTGTACGGCCGTATATCCGAATCAACCGACCGACCGTTCCAGGCAACAACGATTACGGGGTTTTCTTTCACCAGCGTTGCCATTTCATCTGACAGGCGGGAGACATGGCTTCCTTTGTTCCCATGGAAGTAATATATCACTGGATATGATTTTCCGGAAGTGGAATAATCATCGGGCAGGAATATCCTGTAGGGCTTTTCCCGGTTAAATACTTCGCTGAAATGGGATTTATCTTCCTGGGAAAATAAACCACCCGGCCACATGATCAATATTATCAAACCCAATATGGATGATTCTCTCATTTTCATAATCCTGAATTGCTCCCCTGAATGATATTCTCCAGGATTAACTGGTAAACCTCCGCCTGCCGGTAGAATCCCAGATCTGTGGGATGTGAGCTGTCAACTGTGCCATCCCCGTCAACCCCAAGCTGTTGTTCTGCTATCTGGTAATATAAATTCCGGGTACCACTATTCAATAAATTCTCATAGGCAGTCCTTAAAGCTTTACGGCTTTCCATATTTCTGAGCCTTTTATCTTCGATCAGAAATGCATCATCGTAAGTGCGGTCTTCGGCCAATACAATCGGGGTGTCGGGATGGGCTTTCCGCAATATGTTTACAAATGGTTCAACCCGTGCAGCTACTTTATCTGCGTCCATATTAGGAAGACAGTCGATAAAATAGACCAGCGGATCCAGTTCCGCGAGCAATTCTGCCACTTCGGGCTCCATTCGCCCGTTGCCTGAAAACCCCAGATTAATAAATTCCCGGTTTAACCGCCTGCCCAGTATGGCTGTCGCACACATCCCCGGTCTGGAGGCGCAACCTCCCTGCGTAATGGAAGTGCCATAAAATACTATCGGTTTTCCCGTCTCAGGTGGCACAGGCTCAATCTTAAATGCTGCAGGAACCCCGATTTTGACGAATTCAATCCCATTATACAATGGCAGGTACAATAAATATTCGCGCGGGGAGCCGATAAGACCTTCCACCATTGTGACAGTATTTTCTATACTATCGGGCTTGCCAATTCCCAACCAGTGCCAGGATCCATTATCCCTTTTAACATACAGATCAAGTCCACTGACTCCGGTAGCAGCCATATGTGGCATTGCTAGTCTATCCCCAGTCAGTTTCCAGTTCGCCCTGATTGATGTGGTATTGCTTTTAAACTGCACATAGAATCCGGCAGTATGATGGCTGAGGCCCCACACAGCCTCGCGAACCATGGTCTCTGCCTTTGCCGGTAAACGGTTGTACAACAGGGGATCATCCTTCCAGCCCTTTCCCCTTATACCTAGTTCTTTTATATCCGTCCACAGATACTCATCACCATCGGCCCCCCTTGTATCCGGATGACCATGAATCAATGCCGGAATAAGGATAAGTCCCAGGATTAAGCCCAACTTAATTTTTTGTAAAGATCTGATTTTCATAACCTGTTTTATTCATTTAATGACTATGCCTGTTCAATGAAAGAGAATCACTGACTGTTACACCACTGTTTAGTTTACCACTCATGGCATCTGGCCTGTATGTTTTGCTCGCATCGTAATATTTTTCCCCGGTGTCAATATCCGAGATTAAAATTCCAGGTAGATTTTTTTCCAGCTTATTGTGAACCAGTCCATCAGGTGTAATAAAATAACATGGCCAGCTTTCAGGGGCCGATGAATTCGTCAGGGACATATAGAAATAATTGGTAGCCGCCCGTGCCTGGGCAGTTATATGCATGATGATGGGATGAATGCTCCCCTTGCCCTGCCTGGCATTATAAAATGACTGAAAGATCACGTCCGTTTCAGATTTCCTGTATTCACGGTACAGTTCAGGAAACCGTATATCATAACAGATCAGCAATCCACAATTCACACCATTCACTTTAAAGTTCACAAAATGGTCCCCAGGAGCACAATACTTCAGGTCCCCGGATGTGCAGAACCGTTTATCATACCGGTCCTGTATCTCACCTTTGGGATTGATCAGGTATAAACAATTATGAGGCTTAATACCATCGCTTAAAGGATGAATAGATCCAAGGATTATCCAGGTATTGAAGGTTTTTGCCAGGGCTAAAACCGAATCTGTTGCCTGGTACAATAGTTTCCAGTCAAAATCATCAAGGGTTTCCATATCAACACCAGGATATCCTGATAGTGCACATTCAGGGAAGTGAACAATATCCACCTTGCGCAGTTTTGCTTCAATCAATTGTTTCTCTATCCACCGGAGATTCTCCATGATGTCAGCAGAAATGGGGAACTGGCAGGACGCAATCCGGATTTTCCCGCTTTCTGCCTCAGCGGAACCTGATTGTGCACTCTTCTCTGTCTGTGCGTAAATGAATGCCAGGCTGCATATCACCAGGCTCATGCTTGCTAAAAATTTTCTCATGATGTAATATTTATTAATGTGTTTGCCATACCTCTTCAATTTCCTCCAATGACATCCCCTTGGTCTCGGGGATCCTTTTTAATATAAATGGGACCGGAATGCAGCAGATCGCAAATACAAAAAATGTTCCTGCCGGGGTTAGAGTTTCCAGCATCCATGGTACCACCTGTCCGATGATTGCGGTGCCCACCCATATGGCCAGGGTAGCAACTGACATGGCGCGTCCCCTGACCTTGGTCGGGTAAATCTCCGATAACAATACCCAGATCACCGGGCCATAACCAATAGCGAAGGATGTAATGAATGTTAAAATGAAAATCAACAGAATCAGGCCCTGGGTTTTTCCAAGCAGGAACAATATACCCACCATGATAAGTGACAGAAACATGCCTGTAATCCCACCCTGCATGAGTTTTTTCCGCCCATATTGATCGATCTTAATAATCGCGTAAATGGTGGCTGCCATGTTTACAAAACCAATGATTACCTGACCTCCCAAAGCATCGCTCAGTTTTATCCCAGCTTCCTCCATGATCCGCGGTCCATAATATATGATGGCATTGATGCCCGTGAACTGGGAAAGTAAAGCCAGACCAATCCCGGCCATAACTGCAACAAGAATACCTTTTTGCAGTAATACCGACCAGGAACCCTCAGATTCCCTGGCAATGGCCACCTTGATAGATTCCAGTTCTTTTTCGGCAATTTCTTTGTTATTGATTCTTTCCAGCACCTTACCTGCTTCAGTGTTCCTGTTTTTTGTGGCCAGCCAGCGCGGACTGGATGGAACAAGGAACATGATGACAAAAAACAGGAGGGCAGGAATTGCTTCACTGCCAAACATGGCACGCCACACTTCATCGACAAATACCTTATGCCAGATTCCGTCAGGGTTCAATGAAGTCAGGGATTCACTCAGATTCAGCATATAAGCATTGGCAAAATAGGCACATAATATGCCGAGGGTTATGGCAAACTGGTATAGTGCCACCATACGCCCCCGTACCTTTGCTGGTGAAATTTCTGAAATATAAAGAGGGGATAGCATAGAGGCCACACCCACTCCAATTCCGCCGATTAATCTGTATATGATAAGCTGAGTATGTGAACCGGATAAGGCACATCCAATGGCTGAAATTGAAAACAGAAGCCCGGAGGCGATTAATGTATGTTTCCTGCCGAAGCGGTCGGATAATTCACCTGCAAAAGCTACACCTACGATGCAGCCAACAAGCGCAGAACTGACAAACCAGCCTTCCATAGCTGTATTCAGTTCAAACTTATCTTTGACAAAACCTATGGTGCCGGAAATAACGGCTGTATCGTAGCCAAATAAAAATCCTCCCAACGCAGCTGTGATCGCTATGAAAAAGAGAAAAGACCTGTTGGTTTCTTGTTTGATATTGTTCATTGATATCAGTATGTACATTTTAATGCCTCATCCGCGAAGGCTTTTAATAAATCTATATCTGCCTCGAAAAAATGGTCGGAAGACGCCAGGATAAATCCCCCGCCTTCACCTGCCTCCTCAAAACAACGCCGGACTTCATCCCTGATTTCCTGCACTGAACAACCTTTAAAAAAATGAAACTGGTCCAGTCCCCCGATCATACATACCTTGTCCCCAATGCGCCGTTTTGCCTCCTTCAGATTCACATCTCCTCCCATTGCAGGGGGTGTAAATGTTTCCATGGCATCCGGTTTCATGGCAGCAATGTCTTCCAGTATGGGCATCATGCCACCGCAGGTATGGTAGACAACCCTTTGCCCGGCCTGATGTGCAGCTTCTATCAATTCACCGTCATAGGGTGCCACAAATTCATTAAAAATGTCGGGTGAAATAACAGTGGTTGAGGCGTCGCCTCCACCCAGCTCCAGCAGGTCGTATTTTGCACCCTTTAATGAATTAATATAAACTTTTTTACGCTCTTTCAGAATGTTTAAAAAAGCATGTACCCATTCAGGGTCTTCCAGACTGGCCATGATCAGGTTTTCAATCCCATAAAGGCAAGCTGCATCCTGCCAGCATCCGGGTTGCCCGAAACCTTCGAAAGCACTGATGTGTCCGCGAATTAACCCCCTGCCGCCAAATTCATCTGCAGCCCTGTTGATCTCCTGCACATCACAATGCGGGTAAGTCATGTATTTTGAAATGACATCAATGTCTGATTTTTCCTTCACCAGATGCTCCGCCAGCCAGGTTGTATGTTCATTTGATTGCAGCACCATAGTAAGCTTTTTCCCCGGTGTTATGATGTTAAACCTTTGCGTGGTATAATTGGGATCTTCCAGGGGTTCAAGCTCTATCTGCCAGCTATCCGAACATACCCTGCGTGCTTCAAGAAATCCCAGGCTGGTATGGAGCGGATCAAAATACTCACCCTTATCCGGGGAATATTGATATGCCATAACCCAGTTGATAGGGTCTATTCCCAAAAAATCAAAAAATTCCAAATCGGAAATACCATCCATATAACTATCCAGGAATGATGGCATAATATGGTGCATGGTAACAGGCATCCTGTCTGCTCTCCCCCCCTCCAGTGTTTTTATGAAACGCTCTTTTGAATTCACAGCAATATTGGAAATTTGTCAATTCCTGTCAGAGCTTCAGCATTACAGGAGCAAGGCAATCATTGCCAAGGGATTTTAAGGCTTTTCTTCTCCTCATATTATTGTGTCAATTAATTATTTATAATTACTTTTAACAGCCATATCCTTACGTTAACTTATATTTTGCAATATTTATGAAATGAAAAGTACAAAAACATTCACAACATTTCAACTAACTACTCTGGTTCTTTTAAGATTGTTTATCGGCTGGCAAATTTTATATGAAGGAATTTCAAAGTTGCTTATTCCAAACTGGTCATCAGCCGTATTTTTAAGGGAATCTCAATGGATCTTAAAAGGATTCGCCAACTGGATCATTTCACATGATGGGGTTTTGCAGGTGGTGGATTTCTTGAATACATGGGGATTGATAGCCATAGGATTGGGATTAATCCTGGGTCTTTTTACCAGGCTGGCTGCCATTGCAGGTGCCTCCCTGGTATTCCTGTATTATTTAAATAGTCCGCCATTGATTGGCCTGGAATACAGCTTAGCTGCCGAGGGAAACTGCCTGATTTTCAATAAAACCCTGATCGAAGCTGTTGCCCTGATCATTCTGGTAGCCTTTCCTACCGGTTCAATAATTGGACTGGATGTATTTATATCAAGATTTGCGAAATCCAAAAGCATGAAGGAGGAATAAAATAATGGAAAAGAAAACATACAAACGCCGGACCATACTCAAGGCTTTGGCCGGTATACCGGTACTGGGTTTTTTCGCCTATGAAACTCTGCGCAAATTAAATTTTGACAGGGATAAAAAATCCAGGGTCATCAAAGAACTTGGACTTGAAGATTTAAAAGCGCCTGAAGTCATCACAGCCTCAGGTAAAAAAGGAGATCTGCTAAGACTGGGATTTATCGGTTTCGGAAACAGGGCAAATCAATTATCCAATTCCCTTGGTTTCATGCACCCGGATCAGGTAAAAAGCAGGGAGAAAAATGGTACACTGGCTGAATGGCTTGAACAGGAAGATCTGAATGTTGCGGTTACCGGGATCTGTGATGTATTTGACCTGCATGCTGAAAGGGGACTCGCCACAGCGGCCAATGAGGTTCGTCCCGGAGGCAATTCCGGACAAAGCCTCCCTGCCAAACGATACAAAAGCTATCAGGATCTGTTGAACGATAAAGATATTGACGCAGTGATCGTTGCCACTCCTGATCATCACCATGCCCACATCACAAGCGAAGCGGTCAAAGCCGGAAAGCATGTTTATTGTGAAAAAAGTATTTGCCGGACTGAAGACGAACTATATGAAGTCTATGATACCGTAAGGAACAGTGACCGTGTATTTCAACTGGGGCACCAGATCACACAGAATGTTATTTTCCAGCAGGCCAAAGAAATCATCAAGCGGGATATCCTGGGTAAGATCACCCTGGTCGAGACGACTACCAACAGGAATACAGCCAGCGGAGCATGGATAAGACATCTTGACAGTGATGGCAATCTGAAACCAGGAGATGAGAATTCCATAGACTGGCTACAGTGGCTGGGTTCAAGCCCTTACGAACCTTTTACCATAGACCGGTACTATAACTGGACAAAATTTTTTGCTTATGACATGGGCATGCTCGGCCAGTTATTCACCCATGAATTTGATGCGGTGAACCAGCTGTTAAGAATAGGTATCCCCAAATCTGCAGTGGCTTCAGGTGGTATCTATTATTGGAAGGACAACAGGGAAATACCTGATGTCCTGCATGCCGTCTTTGAATATCCTGAGAAAGAGATGACATTAACTTACAGCGCAAACCTTGCTTCCAGCCGGCCAAGGGGACGGGTATTTAACGGGCATGATGCCAACATGGAACTGGGAGGATCCCTGAGCATCACTGCTGACTGGGATTCAACCCGTTATGCGGAACAGATTAAAAAGGGCATCATTGATACTGACGGACCCATGATCTCCATCAGTCCGGGTTCAGGAGGAGATGTTGATGCCATCACCTCTGCAACGGAAAAATATTATGCATCCAGGGGATTAACCACCACCAATATTGGCGGCAGAAGGGTAGACGTAACCCACCTGCACATAAAGGAATGGTTAGAATGTATACGGAATGGCAAGCAGACCAGTTGCAACATCGAAATGGCATTTGAGGAAGGTGTTGCCTGTGTGATGGCGAACAAATCCTACCTGGAAAAACGCAGGGTGGAATGGGACCCTGTAAATCGTAAGATTGTCTGATAATAAACCCGGACACTGTGATCAAAGCAATGAGATATTCAATTCTTTTATCACTGATCCTTTTTATTTCTTCATGTGGCCCTTCCTCTGATAAACACTCTCCTTTTAGTTTTAAGGAAAGTGATCAGGGGGTTGGTCTGTATGAAAACGGGAAGGCAGTATTTTTTTATCAAAAAGAGCCAAAGACTTTAGGCGGGGAATACATCTGCAATAACTACCTCCATCCGCTTTTTGCCCTGAACGGGGATACCCTCACTGAAGAATCCCCTGCAGATCATCCCTATCACAGGGGCATTTTCTGGTCCTGGCACCAACATTATATCAACGATCAGAGCATTGGTGATGGCTGGATATTGGAAGGTATTTCCCAGGAGGTGGTTGAAATGATCGTAAGTACAGACAATAATACGGCATCCCTGGATCTGAATGTTTTATGGAAATCTACCGGGTATGAAAATGGCAAAGCTTATATTGAGGAAAATACAAGCATAGTAGTTCATCAAATGGAGTCAGGGATTCGCTGCATGGATTTTGAGATCTCACTGCAGGCGCTTGTCCCCGGTGTCAGCCTGGGCGGCTCTGATGATGAAAAAGGCTATGGTGGATTATGCACGCGCATTAAACTGCCTGATGATCTGGTTTTTACGTCCACAGATGGACCTGTAACACCGGACAGACTTCAGGTCATTGCGGGTTCCTGGATGGATTTTTCAGGTTCCTTCAGTAAAGGTGGAGAACAGAGCGGTTTGGCCATTTTATGCCATCCGGGAACACCCAACTACCCTGCACCATGGATACTGAGGCAAAAGACCAGCATGCAGAATATTGTCTTTCCCGGAAGGGACCCTGTTGAGATATCCATGGACCATCCGACCAGGTTGAAATACCGCCTGATTTTACATGCCGGCAATGCGGATGAAGTGGATCTGCTTAAGCTGCAATCGATATATAGTAAAACAAAGTTTTAATAACCCCTCAATCATGAAAAGTAAAAAAAAATCTTTTACAAGGCGTCAATTTGTGAAAACCACTTCAGTTGGCGCAATAGCCGCAAGCCAGTTCATTCCCGCCTATGCGTTTAACCTTCAAGGCAGTGCAGAATCAGGAAAACTGGCAGCCTTGGGCGGGAAACCTGTAAGAAGCAATAAAAACTGGCCGGAATGGCCTTATCACGATCAAAACATCATTGATTCCGTATTGAAGACCACCAAAAGCGGTATCTGGTGCAGGATTCAATCTAAAACCGGAACCGTTCCCACATTTGAGAAAAAATTTGCTGAAATGATCGGCGTCAAGCATTGTGTTGCAGTCGGTTCAGGCACTCAGGCCCTGCACACATCTGTAGAAGCGCTTGGATTAGGCCCCGGCGATGAAATAATCACCTCCCCTTATACCGACCCGGGCACCATTTCTTCTATTCTGTCTGCCAGGGCCCTTCCGGTTCTGGCTGATATTGATCGCTATTCATTCCAG
>JAZGGT010000548.1:0-2022 GCA_036480555.1 Bacteroidales bacterium
ATCTGGATGCTGAAAATGAATAGGATTTAGTAATCGGCATCCTCACGCCGCTTTTTTAACAGATAGAGGGGAGTGGTCAGTAACATGAAGGCCGAACATGCCAGGATGGCTGTTCCGATATCAAATCGATCGGCCAGGAATCCAAGCATTAATGCTATAACTGCAGTGAACATTGATTTGCTCTGTGATTCAGCCGACAGGGTGGTAGCCAGGATATCCTTGTCAAGGTTCTCCGTGAAATATGCAATGCCGGCAGGGATCCTCAGGTTCTGTACCAGGTAAATGCCAGTGAAAAGGATAATGGACAGCAGGGTAAATCCAGCCAGGTAAAAGAATCCTGTCATCGTCCCGAGCATCAGTCCCGCGATCAGCGTCAGATTCAAAAGACCGCTAAGACCCTGGAACCTTTTGCTGAATCTGCCCGACTGCCTGCTAACCGCTGAAGACATCAGATATATCAGGAAATAGATAGTACCTACCAGGACTGCGGTTTTTTGTTCTGATTGGAGGGAGACCAAAACGGGAAGGCTTAAGGCGGCAGCCTGGATCAGCGGCTGGATATAGTCTTTGACTGCCCGATAGTAGCCACCGTATACTGAAACATTCAGTATCCCACGAAAGACCCTTGCCTGTTTGAAGGAATACCAGAAGTTCCCAATTGTGGCTCTGAGCGCTGTATTCAGATTGGACTTTCTGAATCCGGGCGCATCTCCATCCAGGTAAGCCGGGTAGGACAAGATCAAAAGTAACCCGAGGGCATAAGGGATGACCGAGTAGAGAAATACCTGGCTGATCCGGCCCGTGTAAAAGATCATGGCCGCAGCCATCAGGGCTGATACTGCAGAGCCGGCCTGGGACCAGGAACGGGTGTGGCCATAATAGCTCACTTTATGGGAATTCCAGTCCCGCCGGTCGAGGTAATCAAAGATCATGGCCTTATGGGTTCCCGTCCGGAATGCATCCCCAAGGGCAAATACAATGGTCGCTGTAATGAGCATTCCATAACGGTAACTCATTGAATAAATTAGAAAAGAAATAATGTAGAGGCTGAATGATGTGATCATGGTCTTGCGCCTGCCAAGCACATCTGCTGCGAGTCCCGAGGGAATCTCAAAAATATTCCTGATGACCTCCCGGATGGTGTATATGACCCCAATTTGCAGGTAAGACAAATTTCCTTCCAGAAAGAAAAGGATGAGAAAAGGTTCGAAGAAGCGGAGGTTTTTCAGGAATCCGTATGCACAGAATTTATAGTACTGAATATCTTTCCTAAAGCCGTCCATTTCTCACATGAACCTCGATTATCCTTGTACCTATTTGAGTGTGAGTTCTTTCAGTATGTTTCTTACATCCGGAACACCTTCCACGTAATAGCTGGCCTTGGTGCTTTTGGTTCCCACTTTAATGGTGTATGCATCATCAGGCAAAGCTTCGAAGGTATATTCATCAGTCCAGTCATCCCCAATGGCCAGGATAAAATCATAGTTCGATTCACCGATCTTGATATTGGCTGCCCTGCCCTTATTGATGCCTGAATTTTTGATCTCTATCACTTTGTCCCCGTCCATGATTTCCAGGTTCAGGTTGGTGACCAGTCCCTTCAGCTCATCCTTAAGCTCCCAGGAACGTTGTTCGCCCAGGTCGGGGTCTGCATTGCGGTAATGCCAGACGAGGGAATAATTCTTGGTTTCAACAAATGACCTGGGTGTTCGAATAACGTAAAACTCAAGTATGGGATGTATGATTTCTATCCAGTCGCTGTCTATTTGTTCGATCATGGTAAATTCACCTTTGGGTTCCCGTGTCCAAACACCATGTTCCGCGACAATGTCCATGTTCCAGTCCGGCGGGAACCATCTCCCCAGGGTTTCCTTGTCCCGGCCCGAAATGATCACCAGTTTGTTCTCTTTCTTTTGAGATATTTTCTTTAAAATGTCATACAATTCCTCGTCGGGATAGACTTTTTGGGGATCTTTATCAAATCCCATCAGGGTTCCGTCATAATCCAGGAAGAGGATGCGC
>JAZGGT010000549.1:0-3868 GCA_036480555.1 Bacteroidales bacterium
CAGGTCCAGTAGTCTGTCTGTTTGTGAAAAGTCGGGTATGATAATCTGTGCCCCGGACTTGATCAGCCGCGTGCGCTTTTCCTCATTCAGGCCAAATCTTCTTATTTCATCACTGGCTATTCCAATCGCAATCCCGCCGGATTTAATGCATTCTTTGATCTCGACCGGTCCGTCTCCAAATACAACAAGCTCATTCCCTTTGAGATTGTTTTCTTTAATGATCCTGTTTATGATCATCTTTTTCGAATATTTTTTAATGTCATTTTCAGAACCATATATGCCACCATCGAAAAGGCCCGCATAACCCAGTATTTGAGCTTCATTAATAACATCTTCCTTATCTGTACCGCTGGCCATGTAAAGTTTTATCCCTTTTTCTCTCAGGGCTTTCAGAAAACCAGCAGATCCTTTCAGGGTGAAATCATCTATGTTCAGCTGACCTTTTACAAGTTTCTTTAGCTTACCGGAGACTACCTCTGTCAGGGCATCATTATAGATCTTTTTATACTCAAACTTATCCAGTATTTCTTCTTTTGGAACAATATTGAATTCATCAATCATCCCAACAAGGGCCTCCATCTGGAGAATGGTCTGAATTCCGGTTGACATGTCTATGTATCTGAGAACCCGCGTTTGTACCTTCTGGTACAGTTTATTCCCTGCATTTTGGTAATCATCTCCCAGGATTGCTTTGATCATGACAGGTTCCATGATCGTTTCCCAGCCCTGTCTTAAAGTACTGATGGTACCATCATGGTCGAATAAGGCATGTTTTATATTCCCTGTTATTAAAACATCATCGCTGTAACATAGTTCGATCTCGGAATCCGGCAGGTAATTTGCCTGGCGCAGGTCCACCGCCAGTTCAGGCTGGTAATTATAATCTACATCTTTACTTAATTCAATGATCTCTTTGCCCGATGCTGTTCCGGTAGTAAACAGTTTCTGCACGGTCACAGCTGCGGCAAGATTCGCAAATGCAGCTGATTCAACTGGTGCTATGCCGGCAGCAAGACATATAGTGAGGGCACTGATCGCAGTATCGCCTGCACCAACTGTATCAAGTTTTTTTAACAGTTGTATACCGGGAATTTCGTTTATTCCTGAAGCATCAATGCTTACAATGCCACGGGCTCCACATGTAACAAAAACAGGCTTTTCATATTGCTCATAGACCCTGGTTCCGTATTTTTTTACGTTTGAGATTGAGATATAATCCTGCGGGTTTACATCGAGGCCATTAAGAACGGCTATTTCAGTTTCATTGGTTTTGCGGTACACATTCCGGAAACTGGCATTATAATGCCTGGAATCGAGTACCACAATCTTGTCACCGAATCTCTTAAAAAGCAGATTGGTTTCATCGATAAAATCCTTGTTAGAGATACTGCCTGTTACCTGCTGGTTGAATATCAGGGCGTCATAATCTGTGAGTGCTGATGAGATATTCTTCAGCAGTTCTGCATCAGTTTCCCTGGTCCGCCTGTTTTTCAAACCAAAATCAATACGAGGGTCTTCCTTATCCTCGTATATTTTCTTTGTGTATGTATATGTATCAAAATCTTCATGCTGAATTGTCAGGGAACTTGTATCGGCACCTAAAGCCTGAAGCTGGGAAGAAAGTTCCCGGCCATGAATATCATTACCAACAACGCCAATAACTTTTATAGCAGCTGGTTTAAATGCGGTCAGATTTGCGACGATATTACCCGCTCCTCCGGGGGAATATAAATGCTTTTCAACGGCTTCGGCCTGCAAACCGGTTTCAACGGAAACCTCCGAACCATCAGGGTCCATTAGCCAGTATGCATCCAGGCAAAAATCTCCATATACGGCAATGCTAACCCTGCTGATTTTTTCCAGTATTTTCTTTATCCGGTCTTGTTTCACTAGTAAATATTTAAATTGTTAATTGGTCTCGTGTAACTTACCCCGAATCGATCCGGGGGAGGTTCTATCTGGTCAATTGTATTAAATGTTTATACAATAAAGGGATCGTTCGTCTTTGATTTCCGCAAATATAATAACCCTTCCCTCCATATGCCTGCGGAATACGTTTTACAATACTTTTCTGGTCACGATAATAATAAGCGACAGCGTTTTCATCCGTGAATTTATCGGGATTGTATGGTCTCAGGTCAAAATTTGCAGTAATGATCTTATCCGGAACACACCCGATATTCCCAGCCATTGATGCTGCCTTCAGAAAAACCTCCGGTCCGGTTACAGCACTGCCCACATTCAATATCACTCCCCCCTCTGTAAGCCTGGAAATTTCATTGGTATAGATGAGGAAGTCCCTCCCTGAACATCCCCCTTTTGCCTGGCCATCAAAATATGCATGCTGGTCGATAACATCTGTGCCTATCCCTGCATGTACGGTAAAGGGTATTTTATTTTCATAACAAACAGCCTGCACACTTAATTCCGGATGCCTGAATTCAATGGACGTATTCTCAGGTCCGATAATATTTCCCGCCTCTTTCCGGAAACTCTCATCACATATCATTTTGCCAATTGCTTCACCATAGCCGAGCCTGAACCGGTTACCAAGAATCAGGGCAGCATTAATGTAGTTGAATTCAAAGGCCATCCCGAACCGGCCTTTCTCGAGCGCCTGCGGGACGTATTCACTTGTTTCCCCGATCAAACCCAGTTCAAAGTCATGTATAGAAGTGGCAGCATTACCTGAAATAATTGTGAACAGGTCACGCCTGACAAGATCTCCCAGCAATCTGCCAAGTCCGTTCTTTATTAAATGTGCTCCGGTAAATAACAGCACTGGTCTGTTTTTTGCCCTGGCATCAATGATCTCCCTGGCAAGAAGAATAATATTATCCTGAACATCTTTCGGGACTTCAAGGGCTATTTCATTGATCTTGTCAGGATCGACCAGGTCATCAAGTTTTACCTTATTTGACCGTTCCGATACCGGGTATGTAACAATCCGTGCCGGGTCAAAGATTTTGTATCTCCCCTTATATTCCATGATAGGTTTATTCCTGATCATTAAAAAACCTGATGATATAACGGTAAGTATCCGCATCCCAGACTTTAATTCCTCCCCCTCGTTCACCTATGCGCGTCAAATTGAGTTCTATCATATGGTTTTTGCGATCCTCAAGCAGGCCAAAGTTGGAAAGTTGCAGATGTGAGGAATCCAGCTCAGGATTACGGTCATCAATGATGGTAACAGTTCCTTTTTTCAGGCAAATATTCTCTTCGTCAATTTCCGCTACCTGCAGGGGATATCGTGGTCCGTTGCCTACAGGGGGATATGCATTAATATTCAAAAAACAATACAGTTTTCCGGTGGCTGTAGACCGGAGGGTTTCTGCAAATGTGGCCGGTGAGTAAAATTGCTCACCTGTATCATAACGCAGATCTGTTATTTTGCTCCATGTTATGCCTCCGTCGTTACTGACACTAATCCACTTTCGCCCGGGACATTCAAGAGAATCCATGCCTGCATTAGAGCCGCGCATAATGAGCAGGAGCCGTCCATCTTTGAGTTCACTGAGATCCAGTTCGACCAAACCCCGGGTGGAGACTTTCCTGGGGAGAAAGATGCTGTTGGAGGTGCGCCAGCTGTAGTCTTTAAGTACAGGATCCCACTTTCCTACAAAACTCATTGCTCCGGCTACACAACCCTCACGGTAAGTGTTGGGAAATAATACGGGTATTTTTTCGTCTTCCTTATCCCGATAAGGAACAGGAACAGTGGCAGCTATTATTACGGTTCCATTTGAATGCACGCAGATGCCGCCGATGTACATTTCGTTGGTGCGAAAATATTTGGGATTACCCCAATCTTCCTTGTCAAAGTCAGGTCCTGGTTCGTATTTTAACAGGTGGCCCTGGTCCCAGC
>JAZGGT010000550.1:0-2802 GCA_036480555.1 Bacteroidales bacterium
CCTTTGATGTAGGTATTGATGCCGGAACTCCCGTCAGCAATAAGTACCGGATAAAGAACCATTACCCCTATACAGGAAAGCTGGATAAGGTCACTGTACGTATTACTGAATAGAAACATGGCCGGATGTCCGGGTTCCCGGTCATTCGGCCTCTATCATATGTATAATAATTTTAAAAGTTCAAGGAGATCCTTCCGGCAGGCAAGTCAGTACGGTTCTTCGAAGCCACTATGAATACAGATCCGACATCAGGAACACGGCCAACAGGGAATCAACCACCAAAAGGAAGGTTGATCTTTGGAGCAGCGATATTTATAATCGGGGTCCTCAGCCCGGTTTTCATCCCCCTTGTTGTAACCTCCGGCCTTCCGGAATGGCTCATAGCCCTCCTGTCTGGCCTGCTGGCATTCGGTATCCCTGAACTTTTCATGATCATTGCTGTTGTCATTCTTGGGAAAGATGGATTTTCTTTCCTTAGAAGTAAACTCGGAACATTCCTGAAACCTTTGGCCCCGCCTGATGAAGTTAGCAGAATAAGGTATAATGTGGGACTGGTACTATTCTGCCTTCCCTTAATATCTGCCTTCTTATCACCCTATCTGGACTTGAAATTTCACTTTTTAGAAGACATCCCATTTTATATTAACGTGATCACAGACCTAATGATCATTACCAGTCTTTTTGTATTGGGAGGGAATTTTTGGGACAAGCTAAGGGCCTTGTTCATACACCGGGCAAAAGTGATACTTCCAGCGGTCACACCGACAACAAAAACAAGATAACCTTCATGACCCAAGGATTGAAAATATACCTCATCGCCTCCATCCTAATGATCCACGGGTTGACTCTTACAGCTCAAAATCATGAAGATGGTACAGATGCCCATCATGGTACTGATGCTGAACACAGCAGATCAGGACATAAAATTACCCTGGTGATGGCCAATTCTTTTATCGATAATTCTTTTTCGGACCAAACCAGTGGCATCCTCATAGTACCTACTTTTGGATTCAATTACGATTACTTTTTTAATGCCAGATGGGGACTTGGCTTGCATACCGATATTCTTTTGCAGCAATACAAAGTTGAAAAACATGGCAGCCATGAAGAGATCCTGAGGGAAAATCCTGTTGGTCTGGCTGGTATGGTACTTTTCAAGCCAAATCACCGATGGATCCTGATGGCCGGGTATGGCGTTGAAGTGGAGAAGAATGAAAACTTTCAAATGATCAGGACAGGTGTTGAATATGGCATTGCATTGCCCAAACACTGGGAACTTGGATTCAGTCTGGAGTTCGACTATAAGATAAAAACATACAGCTCTCTGATGTTCGGGGTGGGATTCAGCAAGATGCTCGGGAGAGTGGACAAAAAGATAATATAACACCAAATCAAACAATTAATTATATCAATATATTTATATTCATCCATTATAATAAATAAAATCTAGTATTATGAAACATTTGAAATCACTACTATTTATTGGTTTCCTGTGTATCACTTCCGTGTATGCACAGGACAAACCGAACGTTCTGGTTATCTGGGGCGATGATGTTGGCTGGGCCAACGTAAGTAAATACAATCACGGTATCATGGGTTATCAAACGCCAAATATCGACCGGATTGCCACTGAGGGCGCCATGTTTACTGACTGGTACTCCCAACAATCCTGCACGGCCGGAAGAGCAGCCTTTATTCTGGGCCAGCACCCTTTCCGTACAGGTCTTTTGACTATTGGAATGCCTGGTTCCGCTCATGGTATTGCCGATAATATGCCAACCATAGCCGATCTGTTGAAAGAGCAGGGCTATACATCGGGCCAATTCGGTAAAAACCACCTGGGTGACAGGGATGAGCACTTGCCCACAGCACATGGATTTGATGAATTCTTTGGAAACCTCTATCACCTGAATGCAGAGGAGGAACCGGAAGGATACTATTATCCAAAAGATCCCGAATTCAAAAAGAAGTATGGCCCCAGAGGGGTAATTCATAGCTATGCTGATGGCAGGATTGAAGATACCGGTCCCCTGACACGAAAAAGAATGGAAACCGTTGATGAAGAATTTTTGGCAGCAGCTCTCAAGTTTATCGAGGATGCCCACAAAGAGGGCAAGCCTTTCTTTGTCTGGTTCAGCGCAACAAGAATGCACGTATGGACAAGACTTAAGCCTGAAAGTGAAGGTGTCACTGGAATTGGAATCTATCCTGACGGAATGGTTGAACATGACGGACATGTTGGGATCTTGTTGGATAAACTGGATGAATTGGGTATAACTGACAACACCCTTGTAATGTATTCAACTGATAACGGCGCCGAAACTTTCACATGGCCCGATGGTGGTATCACTCCATTTCATGGTGAAAAGGGAACTACCTGGGAAGGTGGTTTCAGGGCACCTTGTGTCATGCGCTGGCCTGGTGTAATTGAACCGGGAACCGTTTCTAACGATATATTCTCACATGAGGATATGATGCCAACCATATTGGCTGCTGCCGGTGATCCAGATATAAAAGAAAAGTTACTGAAGGGACATGAAGCGAACGGTAAAGATTTCAAAGCACATTTAGACGGGTTTAATTTGAAGCCTTATTTTGAAGGAAAAACAGATGAATCGCCAAGAAACAGCATATTCTATTTTGACCAGGGAGGAAATTTGAATGCGCTGCGTGTCAACAACTGGAAGCTCCATTTCACTATTTTGGAAGGACCAATTAACGAAGCGGTACAGGTAAAACGTGCCTGGCCAATCATTGTAAACCTGCGTGCTGATCCTTACGAAGTCATGTGGGATGAGTCTC
>JAZGGT010000551.1:0-5492 GCA_036480555.1 Bacteroidales bacterium
AAGATTAAAATCTAAAATAACCATGCTCATCCAGGCTGCAAATTCACTGCAAACGGAATATTTTGCCTTAACACTTTAATTTATTGTCATGAAAAAAATATTTTTATTAATAGCGCTTGTGATTACAAGCATTGTGTATCCTGAAATCCAAGCAAAAATAAACAAGGAAGTTATGAAAAACGGAGAGCAAATATTTATAGAGCATGCAGATGAGTGCTTAGCAATAATAGAGAAGGCAGCTCAAAAAATATCCATCACAGGGGCAGCGATGATTGCTTTTATCCCGGGTGATGTGTCAGAATCATGGATTTCAAAAATGAAAGTTATAGGTAGTCTTGCCAATAATGAAGCAAATTTCCTGGCCATTGCTTACGCTAAGGCTTCAGAAATGGCCGTTACACATAAAGATAGTGGGAATGGAGAGAGGAAAGACATAACAGGGGAATTTGGATGGCAAGGTGGAGTAATTATAAAAGTTGACTCGGGATATTTAGTTGGTGCTTTTTCAGGAGGAACCGGTCAGCAGGATGCGGATGTAGCAAAAGAGGGTTTAGGTTGGCTATCTGAAAAATATAGGTAAACGACATTATGATATTTCTGTTAGTTTTGGAATCTCAAAGTTAAAATGACTCTTTCATTGTAATAGGAATGTTTTCACTGGATAACATATCCATGAGTTTCAGCAGCCAGGAGATTTTCCGGAATGTATCCGCGATTATCAATCCCAGGGACAGGATCGGTCTGGTCGGGAGGAACGGGGCAGGGAAGACCACCTTGCTCAGGATTATTGTCGGGCTCCAGGAACCCTCTGAGGGACAGGTGGTAAAGCCTGATGGAGTGGAGGTAGGATACCTTCCCCAGCAAATGAAATATACTGACAAACAGATCCTGTGGGATGAGATCCTGGAAGCCTTCAGCGAGATCATTGCCATGGAAAAGGAAATCGATGCCTTACAATCCCATATCGAAGACCCCGGCATCAGCGAAAATCAACCTGAATTATTTGACAGGTATACAGAGTTATTGCACAGGTACCAGATGCTGGGCGGGAATGCTTATGAGGCAGGTATCGAGCAGACCCTGCTGGGACTTGGATTCAGCAGAAGCGACTTCAATAGGAGTACATCTGAATTCAGTGGTGGATGGAGAATGCGGATTGAATTAGCCAGGATCCTGCTGTCCAAACCCCAGATCCTGTTACTTGATGAGCCTACCAATCACCTTGATATTGAATCCATTGAGTGGCTCGAAAAATACCTGTCCGAATATGAAGGGGCGGTAGTATTGATATCCCATGACCGGAAATTTCTGGATACAGTAACCAACCGCACTATAGAAATATCGCTTGGTAAATTATATGATTACAATGTTTCCTATTCCAGTTTCAGGACCATCCGGGCAGAACGAAGGGAACAGCAACTCGCGGCATACAGGAACCAGCAAAAGAAAATTGAAGATACCGAGCGGTTTATTGAACGATTCCGGTATAAGAATACCAAGGCTGTACAGGTGCAGTCCAGGATCAAAATGCTGGAGAAAATGGACATCGTTGAAATCGAACTGGAGGATTTTCGCACGTTTAATATAAAGTTTCCACCGGCGCCCAGATCGGGTACTTTAGTGATTGAAACCCGTCGGATGACAAAACATTATGCAGATTTATGCGTTCTGAAAAATATAGACCTGGTAATTGAAAGAGGGGAAAAAGTGGCATTTGTCGGGAAGAACGGGGAGGGGAAAACCACCTTTTCAAGAATCATTGTTGGGGAACTGGAATATGAAGGCAACGTGAAGATAGGGCATAATGTAAACATCGGGTATTTTGCCCAGAATCAGGATGAGATCATGGATGAGAGTAAATCGGTTTTCTCAACCATCGATGATGTGGCTGTTGGTGATATCAGGTCACAGACCAGGAACATACTGGGGGCTTTCCTTTTTCATGGCGAGGATATCGATAAAAAGGTAAAGGTCCTGTCCGGCGGGGAGAGATCCAGGCTGGCCCTGGCACAGCTGCTGCTGAAGCCATATAACCTGCTGATCCTGGATGAGCCGACCAATCACCTTGACATGCGGTCAAAAGATATCCTAAAACATGCCCTCCTGCAATATGATGGCACTTTAATTGTGGTTTCCCATGACAGGGAATTTCTGGATGGACTGGTTGACAAGGTCTATGAGTTTGGGGACCGGGAGGTCAGGGAACATCTCGGGGGTATTTATGAATTTCTCCGGAGAAAGAAGTTGTCCAGCCTGAAGGAGGTGGAAAAAGGGGGCCGTCGGGCCAGTTCTGGCAACACGCCCAAAAGCTCCAGCAATAAAATGGAGTATGAGAAGAAGAAAAATTTTAAAAAACGCAAGCGGAGCGCAAAGAGAAAGGTGGAACAATCAGAGGATAATATTGCCAGGCTTGAAGATGAGCTCGGGGCCCTTGACCAGTTGATGCATGATCCGGAAAACATAAAGGATCAATCTGTGTTTACGAAATATGAACAACTTAAATCTGAGCTGTTTCATGAAATGCAAAGCTGGGAAAAACATCAGATGGTGCTGGAAAAATTTAATAAAGGCAGAAATTGAGTAATTTTACCATGCTGAAATGTAATGCTATGAGAATACCGGGTTATTTCTTGACTGGATTGCTGTTGATCATGCTTGCTGTAACTGCTTGTGTGTCTAAACCACAGCAGGAAACAGCCAGGTCGAACCTGGCATTCCTCTACAACCCTTCCAGTTCACCCTTACATCCCGAGTTTATTGTATTTCATGAGGCAAAGACTCAATCCCGGCTGTATATTAAAGTTTACCCGGTTGAACTCCTGTTTAATCAGGCGAATAGTGAAGAGACATACCAGGCCCGGCTTGAGATCAATTATGTGTTGACAGAGATCATTGATGGTAAGGAAAGTGAACTTGTGGCAGATAGCACCACGACAGAGTTCACCCTGAAAATGGATGAGGTCAAAAAAATCTTTGTAGCCAATTTGCCCATACGGACCATGGAGGGTAAGAAGTATATGTTGAAGGTAACCACCACAGACATGCTAAGGAAAAAGGGTACATCAAATTTTATTCATGTTGACCGCAGTACGGTAAATACAGGTCAGAACTATATGGTTACCGGAGCGAATGGATATCCCTCCTTCGATCGTGTATTCCAGTCAGGAGAATATTTTCATGTACAGTACAACCGGAAAGGAGTTGATACAGTATATGTAAAGTATTACCAGAATATGACCCCCCTGCCACGCCCCCCGGTTACTAATTTGAGTTCAACCAGACCTGATTTCATCCCCGACAGTATCTTTGCATATCCTTACAGTGACACTGCGAGGGTCCTCCTGCCTGACAAGGGGATGTATCATATCCAGGTGGATCCATACAAACCTGGCGGATTGACCCTATTCAATTTCGGGGATAACTATCCACGGGTAGCTTCTGTTGCTGATATGATCGGCCCGATGGCCTATCTGGCTTCTTCAGTTGAGTTTAATGAATTAGCCAACCAGACGAATATGAAACTTGCAGTCGATAACTTCTGGTTGGAATCTGCCGGGAATGTACAGACTGCCAGGGAATTAATCCGCGTTTATTACAACCGGGTATTTTTCGCCAATTACTTTTTTACTTCCTACAAGGAGGGATGGAAAACAGACCGCGGGATGATGTTCATTGTCTACGGACCACCGAACATCCTGACCAAAAAAGGAGATACCGAGATCTGGGTCTATTACAGGAAAAAAAGCCGGGAGCCGCTCCAATTCACCTTCTCAAGACATGCAAGTCCATATACCCAGAACGATTTCATGATGGAAAGGAATTTCGTCACTTCTATGTGGGTCCAGGCTGTAAGGGATTGGAGAAGTGGAAAGATATTCTACGCAGAAAGTATTTAGGGGACATTATCTTGGGAAATCAAAAAGAAATCATCTTTGGCATCCGGGCTGTTACAGAGGCGATCCAATCAGGGCAGGAGTTGGAGAGGATCTTTTTCAGGAAAGATTTACGGGGAGAACAATCTTCAGAATTAATGAACCTAACCAGTAAAGCTGGTATCCCGAGTCAATTTGTACCTGTTGAGAAGCTAAACCGGTTTACCCGTAAAAATCACCAGGGAGTTGTAGCCCTGATATCTCCCATTCTCTATCATGACATTGAGAAGCTCGTGCCCATGGTGTATGAGTCAGGCAGGGTACCCTTGCTGATGGTGCTTGACGGCATCACTGATGTCCGTAATTTCGGGGCCATTGCACGCACTGCAGAGTGTGCAGGAGTAGACGGCCTGATCATTCCGCATAAGGGGGCTGCCAGGATCCATGAAGATGCCGTTAAAACCTCTGCAGGAGCATTGTTAACAATCCCCGTATGCAGACATTATAACCTGGTGGAAGCTGTCAGGTACCTCAAGAATAGCGGGATCAGAGCAGTGGGGGCGACGGAGAAGTCAAAACTCACCTTTTATGAAACCAGCTTCAGGGATCCGGTTGCCATCATTATGGGATCGGAGGAGAAGGGCATTTCGGGAGCGATCCTGAAGATGTGTGACGAGATCGTCTCCATCCCCCTTTTTGGTAATATTTCGTCCTTAAATGTTTCCGTTGCAGCTTCCCTGCTGATGTATGAAGCTATCAGGCAGAGGACACAGGATTAATCAATGGGTATAGAACGGTTGAATCCTTCTTCCAGGGAAATAAATGTTTCTGTCCGGGCAATACCGGAGATCAATTGGATCTTGTCACTCAGGATGGTTTTAAGATGTTCATTGTCATGCGCGAAGATCTTGATGAATACTGAATAATTGCCTGTTGTGAAATGGCATTGCGTGATTTCCGGAATTTTCTTTAATTCCTGCAGTACATCATTGTATAAACTGGCTTGTTCCAGAAAAATACCCATGTAGGCACAGGTCTTGTAACCTATTTTCTTAGGCTCAATGGTGAACATCGATCCCGTGATAACCCCCAACTTAATAAGCTTCTGGATCCGCTGGTGGATGGCGGCTCCGGAAACATTGCATTCCCTCGCTACCTCCAGGTAAGGGATCCTTGCATTCTTCGTGATCATTTTGATGATCTTCTTATCCAGACTATCAATCTGTAAGTTTCCCCCCATTTTTATTTCCAATAAGTGAAAGATTCTTAAAAAACAGGCTATAAAAATAACAATTTATAATCGTATTTCAAGATAATATCAGAAACTTTAGAATATGTTCGCAATATGCTTACAGTCTGGTAATTTTATGGTTTATTGACTGACAAGATTCTGGAAATCCCTGCCACTGGGATTCTGGAATACTTTCAAATCGAATTCAGGGAGCACTGCCAGGATATGATCAAAAATATCCGACTGGATAGCTTCATAATTTGCCCAGGCCTGGTCATTACTGAAGACATAGATCTCAAGAGGCAATCCCTTTTCGTCAGGCTGGAGTTGTCTGACGAGGAAAGTCATATCATTATGGATTTTCGGGTGTTGGAGTAAATATTCCTCAA
>JAZGGT010000552.1:0-10862 GCA_036480555.1 Bacteroidales bacterium
GATCTTGCTGATTCCATCCAGCGTGCCTCTGTAAAAGATGGTTTTGTGGCCAGAGAAAGTTACGACGGGAAAATAACCATATCATTTATGTGGGAAAAAGCCGCAAGGGTGGATGTGAATCCTGGTGGACTCGACTGCATCCATTCCCACCCGGCAGTTGGTCCCACAAAAGCAGGTGAATCAAAATCCCTGAAAGGATTTATCATGATCAGGGAGGGAACGGCCAGGGATCATTACGCTTTAATGAAAGACCTTATTGAGAAATACCAGGACAAATAATTGCTGTTAGACTCCTGACCCTGAATCAACTAGCTTGCACTAAGGAACAGCATTTTATTCAGGAATCTCGAATTTGTCACCTGTTTCCTTTACCCATTCGCTCAATAATTTCCTGTGCCGGCTTAATACATCGGAATATTGGGGGTCCACTGCAAGGTTTTTCATTTCCCCCGGGTCATTTATCATGTCTGTGAGCTGCTCCCTCAATTCTCCCCTGTCAAAAGCAACATACTTATAATCAGTAGTCCTTAACATCCTTACCTTTGGAAAGGTATCAACATGATACTTATCCACCCAGTTCCCGAGGCTTATCTCTGATACAACATATTCCCTCCAGGGCAGATCTGCTCCTGATTCAAGCAGTGGCTTCAGGCTCCTGCCCCTCATTTCCGGGGGAGGTTCTATGCCTGCCAGGTCACAAATAGTCGGTGTAAGGTCAAGTCCTGCAGAAACCAGCCGCCCGTCTGTCTCACCCTTCCTCGAAACCAGTCCTCCCGCAATGATAAATGGTACCCGGGAAGCTTCATCATAGGGAGACCACTTCTGGTTCCAGTGGTGCCGGCTTACCCCGTCCCCATGATCACTCGCGAAGATGATCACTGTATTGTCCGCACCCGGTGACTTATTGATCGCATCCACAACCTGCCCTATCAGGGAATCTACCTTTTCCACCAGGCGGTAATAGCCCCACTGGTATTCCCTGAAATCCTGTTCATCCCAGTGATGTGACCTGAAAACCCGATCACTGTTCTGTGCCTGCCATTCCCTGAAGTGGTCCGGTTCATTTTCCGGTATCCCGAAATTAACAGGTAAATCTGGCAACTCATCCGGAGGGGGCATTGGAGGAATAGCCCCCTCAAATTTTGAGAGGTCCTCCTTTCGTGCCAGCTGGCAGCAATCATGTGGATTTCTAAAGGAAACTACAAGGAAAAAAGGCTGGTCATGATCCCTTCGTAAAAATTCCACGGCTTTCCGGGAATAGACCGAATCAAATCCATGGCCCCCGGGTATTTCAATCTCCTGGAAACCATGTTTCAAAGTATCTGATCTGGGGATGGTCAGATGCCATTTGCCAACATAGTGGGTTTTATATCCACCATCAGTCAAACGGCGACCCAGGATCTCAAACGCGAATGCCTCGTCGTTCACCGCATGGGTGTTGACAAAAATGCCAGCTTCATGGGGCATCCTGCCAGAGAACATGGCAGCCCTGGAAGGTACACATAGCGGGTATGCACAATAGGCCTGTTCAAACCTGATCCCGTCCGCAGCCAGCCGGTCGAGGGCCGGGGTACTGACCAGCGGATTCCCGGCACAGCTCATGGCATCAAAGGCCTGCTGATCGGTCATAATATATACAATATTCGGCTGGACGGTCTTATCCAGTTTGCTGCAGGCCGGTGCTAGTAACAGCGTGAGGATCAGGCAGTAAATCAATTTATTGGTAAACATGGACTCATATATTATCGTTCAGTGAATTTAAGTATTCTTATCCGGACTGAATGTAAAATGGTGGAAAACTTCATAACCTTAATCAATCGAAGATTAATCGGGAATCTTTTATTCTGAACTCCCTATAAATTATAATTCTCCGGGTAGTGCAAGGTGTCATTAATCAGAGGTACTTCATGCTTTGTTAAGGTCATCTGACCGTGCGACTTCATAGGAGGCCAGTAGCATATGTTAACGTAGAATTTCCCATCCTTATAATCATTGACCTTGCCAATGATCTTAATCTCATCAGCAGTGATTTTTAGTAAATAATCTGCAGTACAGGTACAGCAATTACCCAGGTTATATACATGAACCAGGAAATAATCAGGCCATTCCGGTTCCAGAGGCTTCAGTCCATGTACTAAATCCGGATGCCAAGTCGCACCAGGAGGCATATTTGTCCGGCCATTACTATTGTAAACTATCATCAACATATACTCTGGAAACAGGATAGGATCGGGGTTCGTGACTGTGGCTATAATATGGATGGAATACTCATCGGAGAAATAACTCTGAGTAATACTGTCTATCGGGGGACTAAGATCCTCTGCAGATGCTATTGATGATCCTTGAGATTCATGCTCACCAGCTATTTGGGAAGGTTCCTTTTTATTCCTGGTACAGTTCCAAAAGGATAAAAGTATCAGTAACAGCAATGATATCCCGTATCGAAATTTCATAGTTCAAAATATCAAAATCTATCCATAAATCAAATCAAAGAATTGTTGGGATATGTCCTCGATTTGCCCAATGTTTTCATTAACCGTTTTTTCATCTGAATTTTCAAGGGGAAAAACCTCACCCAGGCGATAAAAATTTGAATAGATAATTTTGTACAGGGGCATGTTCTCCATAGTTCCCCAGCAGATCTCTGTTTTCAGAAAACCGGAAAAAGCTTTATTCAGCGACCTGTACCATTCACGCGCAATGCGTTCCATTTCCTGCATGTCCTCCGCCGTTGAACTGCCAATTTTATAGATCATTCCCAGGAAAGCCTTCCTGGGATAGACCAGGGTAAAAAACTGTTCAATATCATCATCAAAGTAATTCCTTGTCTCCGTGAAATCTGAACCCAGGATGAAATATATTATTTCAATGGCTTCCCTGAACTTTTCAAGTCCAAATACACCGGAGACAATCCAGGCGGCAATCTGGTCCTCATGCCAGGCCCCCTGAAGAAAATAGGACCCGACTTTTTTAAGGACATCATTGGTTTTTTCCTGGTTTTCTTTTGAGATAAGCCTGTTAACATCTGACCTGAAAGACGACATCCTGATAAAATTCGATTCATGACCATAATTAACCATCCTGGCAAAGCGTGAGTCGGTGAATTGATAGTCTTCGCTTTTATAATAATCGGTCAGAACTATCCCGTAATTCCGGCCAAGAAATTCCCGGTATTCGCAGAGATAATACTTCGGAAAACCCATCTTGCCCATCCTGACGCTCAGTTTGATATCCCAGAATCCTTCATGGGCCAGTTTTCTTTCAATGTCCTTGTCGGACAGTTTGATTTCATGATCACTGTATTTCCTGCCGATTTTAACCGGCTCCAACAGGAGGTCATTATAATGCTGAAGTTTGCTGATGGAAACGGTATTCTGAAAAAGGTCACGTCTCGAAGCATCCGCTCTTCCCAGCTGATCAACCAGAGGCTGTATGATCCTTACAGTGTCTTCATGGGATGGCTTTTTAAAGTATTCATGATGGTATTCAAAATTATCTCCCGGATAGTAACTTCTCATTTGCTATGATTTTTTATAGACCATATTAATCCTGCCCTTAAACCAGTTGGTACCTGTTTTTATGCTTCTTCAGAATGGAACTGCTGTACATCGCAATCTTACTTGCGGCCAGGTAGGGATTCTCCAGTTCAATGGCGGAGAGCGAGATGAATTCATTAATAACCTGGTCAATTCCCCCGGCAGCATCGATATCCAGTCCAACCAGCGTATAATGCAATTGCCCTTTCCGCTTGTTCTTGAACTGGGATACCACATTTACAATTTCCTCATCCGGGCTGAGGCCGGTCCCAAAGGAATTACACCAGCCGGTATCCGTGATGTGGATCAGGTAGATATTATTTCCCCTGGCCACAGACTCCGCTTCCTGGAGACAATAAGAAAGACTGAGCGCGTCTTTTTGTCCACCACCACCCATTTGCGGAATACTGGCAACTGCACGTATGGCATCCTTCTGGGATACGGAAACGGTCTTCCTGGGATGATAGATCCATTCTATCTTTGCTCCATATCGGCCCTGTGAGATCGATCCATCATTATAAATACCTGCCATAACCTGGATTTGTGATTTAATGGTTGACTCGAGCCATGCAACAGTCAACAACCGCAACATCTTGAATTTCTTAATATTCATTGATCCGGATCCGTCACAAACCAGGAGCATAAGCGATCTGCCCTCTTTTTGCAGATGGTGTTCGATCATAAACCTTTTATGGATGGCTTCCGTAAATTCATAGTAGGGCAACCTGCCGGCATCAATGCAGCCGGAAGATCTTATCCGCTCCGTGACGAGTATTTCCTCTGCATTGGGGTAGAGGTCCGCCTTGATCTTTTCAGAGATTGGTCTTGCTTCGGTCTTTAACTTTTCAACCTCAGGCAGGTTATAGGACAATTCAAGTGCTTTGTCGAAAACCTGGCCTGTCACTGAACCCGATTCTCCCAGGTCCACCTCAACTTCATTTCCCTCCATACTGGTGCCCTCTATAGAACCAGCTGTAAACGGGCTGTTCAACAATTCATTTAATAGTATATCAGAGCGTGTATCCTCATTGGATTTTTGTCCCGATGCATTTTGGATATTTTGGGCGATACTGCTCAGCTGGGACATCATTTCTTTGACATGGTCAGGCAGGTCATCGGCGGATATTTGCTTTTTCATGTCCAAAGGAACGGGATTGTCTTTCATATCCATTGTAAACAGGTCCTCCAGTTTTGAAGGAGCCTCCAACAGGGGAGGTGATTTATGATCAAATCCAGGGAATTCTTCATCGGGAGAATCTGGCAGCCCGCCGCTGGTGCGTGGAAAGGACCTGGCCTGGCTAGGCCCATGAGGGGTCGAACCTCCAGGATTGTCAATTGGTGGCAGGTAGCGTGCAATTCTCCTGGCAAGTTTTTTGATCCATCTACGGCCAATTTCATAATATTCCTCAGGACTTGCCTCCTTCAGCTCCCCAAAAAAAGGCATTGAAATCGTGCGGATATCGGTCACCACTTCCTTTGTAAGATCATGAAGTTCCATCGTCTGAAAATCAGGTAACAGGTCTCCTAAAATGATCGCCGCCCTTGTGATTTCAGGAAAGGTATGAAACTCGAGTTTATCATTTGCTGCAAGAAAGAACCTGTATGCTTCAATGACCTGCTTTAAATCTGACTGCATCAACTCCTCATACGCAAGGCGCTCACTGACAGCCTGTTGTATGATTTGAAACATTTTCTCGAAAAATTCCGGATCCATCCCCTCCGGTAATTTTGCTTTACCGAATTCCTTACCAAAATTGTAGATACTGATATCCGAATCACTTAGCAGGCTTTTATATTGTACCCAGGCAGTATGACCTATGGCGGCGATAATGCCAGCCGGATAATCTGTATAACAGATAGACAACTGGGCTTTGACCTTTTTGGGAGAATCTGCCTCGTAGGGTTCAGATGCCAGGGCATGCACCGTCTTGATCGCCCCTTCTGTGTAATCATAAAAGGTCCTCAGGGCAGGGATGCGGGCATAATAGTCTATACTATTATTAAAAGCGTTCCCCAATCTTCCGGAACGCCAGAGTCTCTTGCTATTCCTCCTGTAGCCATAATATATTGTTGGTATACCGGTAGAATTCATAATTAGTAAGATTTTAAGTTAATATTAAAAAACATCATCAATGGTGGAAAATCTGTCAGCGGTAATCTGGTGGGAGTAGAACACGGTCTGAATACTGGTATCAACGAGCTTCAGATCGTCTGTGGCTGCATTCCCGAGCATGGAGTTGGTGATTGCCAGGTTGATCCCGATACCGGGCAGGGTCTTGATCATTTCGTAGCATGTCAGGTAGCCCTTTGGATTTGGCTCGGATACAGATACCAGGTTCCCCTCTGCCTTATACTGACTGATCATTTGTCCAAGTTTAATAATGTTCTTAATGAGTTCAACATCAGGTTTCTTGTCAAGGGTATCATGAACCAGGTCATGCATTATATGTACCTGGTTTTCCTCGGGAAAATGCGGGATGCTCAGATTGATATCAAACCTGCGCTTGAGGGCCTCGTCAAAGGTCACCAGCGTGTAGGTTGCATCATCGGCAGCCTGGTAATTTGAGTCTGCGATAAAACAGACATTACCTGTCGGTATTTTCTGATTATCAAGCGCTTTGACATGTGGCTTACCAACAATATTCAGGAGCCCGCCCTGTATACTTGCTGTATGTACGCGGCCCATCTCCATAAAATACACAATCGGATAATGGTCCTTCTTTTTCTCCTGGGAGTCAAGAAGTGCTTCAATTATCTCTGACGGTACGACAACTGTATCCCGGTTCTTTATCACAGTGCGTTCATGGCATTCCCCGGGGGTATCAAACTTCACCATTTCGATCTCGTAAAGATGGGGAGGTTTATACTCATAACCCGAGTACTCACATAAAAGCCTGAAATTCTTGGGCTCCTCGGTAATGGCCTCGATCAGAGAGCTCTTCCCGGCCCCGGTTGGCCCTGACAGGTGTATGGACTTCTGGTTGCAGATCCCGAAGGATATGATATCCAATGCATACTTATATTTATAATGGGAATGGTTCCCTGATGCCGGAATCAGTTTGATCATATCAAAGGGCGTGGCAGCCCTGTATTCTTCTTTGTCCCTGATATCATACAGCTTTGTTTTCATAGTTCATGTGTTTTAGATGATTATATTCAGTTTATTCCCGGAATCTGTGGATACATTTATGGAATTTGAAGTGGATGAGTTGTACATGGACTCAAAATCAGCCGGCAGGGCATGATCGACCAATTCTTCGACCACGTCATAAATCCTGGTGGCCCCCAGTGTATTATCAACCATGGAGATCGAACCCAGCAACTCACTCCCTGTTCCCGCCTTGATAGAAACCTCCCTGGGGACCAGTCCCATGTTCTCCACGCAGGTCAGGAGCTTGGTTTTAATGGCCATTTCGATAATTCCTTCCTTCTCGGGGATAGTGAAGGGACGGAAAACGATGGGAGCCCCGATGCGCCGGGCAAACGCCCCTGAGAACATCTTCTTAACCTCTTTCTCAGTCCTGGATACAACCTCCCCGTATTGAAGCTCCGAATTGAAACCCAGTCCCTTGAGCACCTGCGAATCCATCCCGCCCGGAAGGTTGATCGTGAAGATGATAATAAGATTCACGGCGGATACAACTTCCCCGATGGCAGTTTGTATGACCCCCTCCTGGAGTATATCGAGGAAGGTGTCTGCATAAAAACCCCTGACCTCCGGTGGCGCATGATCCAGGTCAGCCACCTCCAACACGCATCCCGGGCTGGTTTTCGCAACCACTTCCAGTTTGCCAGGCAGGTAAGACTGTACATAGCCACGGCCGCTTCCAAGCAACATACTCTTGGCTTCATGCAGGGATGTTGAAGAAGCCGCAGAGATGGATACGATAGGGATCTGCAGGTAATCCGCAAGGCATTTGCTGAGCTCTGATTTTCCAACTCCAGGTATACCCTGGAAGAGAAGCTGCAGGGGTTTCCCTGTTGAGCTAAACCTGATCATACGCTGTAAGCGCTTAATGGTTAACTCGATCGCATTTTCCTGTCCAACCAGCCTGCTGCGGATATATTTCATGATATCACCCCTGACCAGGGCATTGTAGAGCAGTTCCTGCAGGTCAGGGTTTCTCCTCTCTGCATTTACCCTTTTTATTCCCCTGAAACTTTCTTTTTGAGATCTGAGAAGGCCCAGGAACTCCCCGGGATCTGTCTCCTCATCTCTAAGCAGGGCTGAGATAAGCGGTACTGCCTGTCCGGCATCGGCATACCTGAGCCTGTTATTACGGGAAATATCATCGAGGATTTTTTCGATCTCTGCGAGACGCGGCTGCTCAACAGGACCATGGTACTTTAACTCGCGGTACAGGGCAAAGGACATTACTGCATCCCAACCAATTTCCTCCTCCTTTATCCTGACAATTACGGGCCTCAGCGGGTTCGGTTGTCTGCCCTGTCCACTACCCAGTACCGAACTGTGTTCACTCTGACTGCCTGCAAAGATCATCGCTTTACGCTCCATGGTCAACAATGACATAAGTGCATCTATCTCCTCAGCCCGGTCGTAGGGATTGGACCCAAAACTCAGTGCAATGGATTGTATACAAACATACCCCGGGGCCTTGGAAAGTATCTCAAGCAGATTCTTAATGGGCAACATGGCATCTTTGTACTTCCCGAGTGAGCTTATCCTCCTGTCCATTAACTCCCGGGCAATTACCGCCAGAAAAAAATCAGTGAACAGAATGGTATCACAACAGATTGCAACGGATATACCTGCATCCAGCATATCCCCGATTTCCCGGGCCATACGAGCAATGGTTCCCCCGGGATCCTTATCCAGGGGGTGAACAGGGGACAAAAAAGACTTAACCTGTTCATATTTCTTTGCAAGATCGGAAGAACTGTTGCCAACGGATTCCCTGATAAAGCGGCTGAAAAGCTTTATTTGCTCAATTGTGGTATTGATCAGGGCAATCCGGGTGGGACCAAGAGCTTCCATTCCAATACGCATCTCGACCGCAACGAGGTCACTCTCAGTCACCAGGGCGGGTACTTTATCACCCAGCAATGTGAGCTCCTTAAGAAGGGCTTTAAGGAATACAACCGTATTTTCATCGATACGCGACAGACCCATCTCCACCAGCAGCCGATCATCATCCGCCAGCCGGGCATTCATGCTGATGATCTCCGTATAATGTTCTTTATCAAGGACGGTCCCGGAGAATCCCTTCCTGTCACCACTGAAATTCAGCGGGAATGTAACATGAGTACTTAAAAAATTCTTGACCTGGTTTATCGTAGTCAACAATTTTAATTCAGCCTCTTTTTCATCGATGTCTTTTACCTTACTTAATGTCATAGCCATGCATATTAAATGGAATCGTCCGGCAATAATAGATTTCTTAATCCAATTTGTTTTGGGGAGTGAGAAGTTGAATTTGGGGATAAATTCCCGGGCAATGCCCCAGACAGGGTTATCAGCCAATCCGTTGTCGGCTGAACATAGGAACTGAAGGATAACACAGCTGTTCCCCAATAAAAATTTATTCCCCAAACTGCCGCGTAACAGAAGGCAATTTTTTTTAAAAAAGTTTTCAAACCTGTTTTGCCAGGGATGTAAAACAGGTCCAGGGGATGCTTCTGGTGTAGTCAATGTTACCACCAATCAGGGTAAACTATATCCCAGCCTGCTGAATAGTATTTATATCATTAAATCTGTGTCGGACCCAGGCAAATAGATATTCATTCTATGATCCTTAATTAGACTAAATAAAAAGACTGAAACATGCTGAAATACAGGACATTAAAAATTACTATAAATATAGTCGTAGATTCCTGCTGAAAAACTTATTAACGGAGGAAAAATAGACAAAGAAATACTAGGTTCTTATCTTGGAATTTTCATACCTTCGTAGGGTATTGCCACAAGACTCCCCCACTCAGTTTCCGAATTACTCAGGGAAACTGAAGTAAATTTCCCTACGATTTAATCTATGAAAAGAATTGTGACTGATTGGTTGCTGCTTTTCAATTAAAACTACATGAGCATGTAAACTGAATTTAAGATCCAGACAAACAGACATTTAGCTGAGATGCACTGAGCACTGCCGCTTAGAATTACAATGAACTCAATACTCCTGCAAGGAATTTCAGGTGGTTATTTTTTTCATCGTCCACGATGAAGCATAATTAGACAAATCATTTTAGGCTCCGGATTATGCAAATACGATATAAAGCATTGCCCAATCAAGTGAAGGACGGCAGAATGAACTGGATTAGTGTTCCCGGCAAAACTTATCCTGCACAACTCACCGCAAGAGAATTTTTTCATTACCGAAAACACAAAAGAAAGTATCCTGCACCAGGCATTATGGCTTACTGCAATGCAAGTGGTACACCATTGAAGTTTTTCAGATCATGGCTGGACAGGAAGGGAACCTTGGTGTTCAACATTAGTGAGAAGCAAAGGCAACGAATGCTTCCGGGTCGGGATGCAAAAAAGATTAGTACCATACAGCCTCTCCCATGTGAATCCATGATCAACCTTGGAAAATTTCACCAATATGATAAAAATCAAACTTTCTGTCTGATCGCCAAAGTATTTTTTGAAATTTTCTTCAGAAAGTATATTTGGGATGATATTTCAAGCCAGATACCTGAACCACAGAATGAATTCTATCTAACCTGCCTTGAATCACGGGAACTGGCCGAATATATGAAGATAAAAAAGAACCTGGATGCTGTAAAAAAGTATATGAAAGAAGCCTTCAGGACAGACAAGATCAAAACAGCTGATATTCAATCCAGTGATGATCCTGACCTTGTTACATACTATAGAAGTCTGAACCCAAGGGATGGCTCAGCCGAGATGATCCTGATGGCCTTTGATGAGGTTGTTGATTCCCTTGGCTGGTTTGGTGATATCATCAATCAGGAGGCAAGTGCAAGCAGTATACAAATCAAAGAGACCGAGATCACTTGGACTAATATCCCGGTACACGGTGTCAGGAGAAATGAAAACAGATCATACATCCCGGTACTGCAGGAATTTACCTATAAAAATAAAATTAACCGGCTCCTGGATATTCTTTTCAATGATCTTGCTGCGATCAAAGATTCGCCTGTAGCTGAAGAATTTCGGAAGTATGTTATTATAATCTCCGCGGACTATGAGGAGCTATCAAAATTAAATGAAAAAAACAAGATAAAGGCTAAAACCTATCTTAAGGAACGTCATAGGATTCGTACCAGTCTACTTGAATTAATTGCGAAGATCAGCAACAGTGAAATACTTGACCAGCTTGAAAGAAACAGTAGGTCAAGTAAACC
>JAZGGT010000553.1:0-5860 GCA_036480555.1 Bacteroidales bacterium
GGTGTGCGTATCCTGATACCGGGGATAACATCATCAATAATCCGTTTGGTTTGCTCCATGACATTGCTGTAAAGGATCGGGAGGTAGCGTGAATAATACTTTTCCGAATCTTCAACCAGCAGGATCACCTTCACCATGCCAACATTCGTATCATTTTCCACGTTTACCCTATCTTCCAGCTGCAGGATCATGGTAAAGAACACATTGCTGTCACCATTCCAGACAAAAACACGGTCGACGATGTCCAAATGGATGGCATTCTCCTTAAACCTCGTGATCTCCCTGGCTTCCAGACTGTCAATGTAATTCGACAGTATGCTTGTGAGTTTATTGATCAGGTCTCTTTCCTCTTTCAGAAAAGGTCCCTCATCCAATTGCCTGAACTCCTGAAGGTAAAAAACCTCTATTATACCCTCCTTACCATTGATTGTCTGGAAAGCCTGCTGCTGGCACCATTCTGTCTTCCTGAAATGCTGCGAAAGATACTCTTTCCCTGCATAACAGATACGGGCTACGGTGCGTTCAGGGTATTGCCATGATTGCGGGAGGATCTTCACGATCTGCTGAAATGTTTCATCCAGGGATTTACCCTCTTTCAGGATCTGGGTAGTCCGGTTGATACAGGCCAGTTCCTTCAAACGCTCCTTCTTCTCGGCAATGATCCTTTCAACCTCTCTTGAATTGCGGCTTTCAGCCATTTTTCTGCCTGTTTATACAAAAATAAAAAAAACGAAGATCAAATGGAGCTACCGGGTGGATAAAACAAATACCGTAAACCTGATCCCAGACCTGTGGGAACCGCTTACGGTATTATGCAACAGGCCGTAAATATCATTCAACCTCAAATGTGTTCCCGGAATGTAGCAAATCATTAACCGTCTTAATCTTAGACTGTTTCTTAGCCGCGGCTATCTGACCGGATAATAGCGATTCATAAACGGTACTACCCCAGGCGCGGATAACGCCCATTGCCACAGGCAATTTCGGAAGCGCCATGCGGGCAAGCATGTAATGGGTTGTGTCGTCAGGATCTTTATCATCATGGATAAGGATATCTTCCATCTTATATCCGTTTTCTCCAATGGTAACAGCTTTCAAACGGCCACGCTCCATGACCAGGCCTTTCTTCCCTTCTTTGCCAAAGATCATGGGTTCACCGTGTTTCAGGTATATCTGATGCTCCTCCCGAACCTCTTTGCCTGTGATTTCCTTGTGGACCTGGTTGGCAAATATGATACAATTCTGCAGAACCTCGACTACTGAAGTACCTTTATGTTCTGCTGCCTTGATCATTACCTCCCTCATCATCTTTGGTTCTGTATCCACTACCCGCGCAAAAAATGTGCCCTGTGCACCCATGACAAGTTCCCCCGGCATGAAGGGATTTTCAATAGTCCCCTCCGGTGATGTCTTGGTAACGCTTCCCTTGGGTGTGGTAGGTGAATACTGTCCCTTGGTCAAACCGTATATCTTGTTATTGAAAAGGAGGATGTTGACATCAATGTTCCGCCGCAGTAAATGGATAAAATGATTCCCCCCTATAGCCATCAGGTCACCGTCACCGGTAACCACCCATACACTCAGGTCGGGATTCGCCACCTTTATTCCTGATGCAATGGCGGTTGCGCGTCCATGCAGGCTGTGAAATCCGTATGTACGAATGTAATATGGGAACCTGGAGGAACAACCGATCCCGGATACAAATACAATATTCTCCTTTTTAACTCCTATCTCAGGCAGGGCGTTCTGGACGGTGGTTAGTACAGAATGACCGCCACATCCTGCACACCATTTTACAGCTTGTTCTACCTTAAAATCAGCTTTTGTAAGTTCTCCAATATTTTTCAGCGCATCGCTCATGATAAATCCTCCAGTATTTGATTGAACTTATACTTCAATTCCGAGATCATAAATGGCAGCCCCTGGATCTTATTATACTTCAAATATTCAAATTCCGGATATTCCATTGTCAGGTGACCGGCAAATTGTCCCAGGTTCAACTCACATACTATCCTTTTTTTGAATCCTTTCAATACCTTAGTTGTATTGGCCGGCAGTGGATGAATGTAATTGAACTGTGCAAGGCTGATAGACTTCCCTTCGTCCTGCAATTCCTCAACTGCGGTGATCAGGGCACCATATGTACCTCCCCAGCCAATGACCAGCAGGTCCCCTTCCTTATCTCCGATGATTTCCTGATCCGGTATAAATTCAACCACCTTCCTGACCTTGGCATCCCGCTGTTCAACCATAATCTGATGGTTCAGCGGATCATTCGAAATTTCCCCTGTAATATCTGCCTTTTCCAGGCCGCCCACACGATGCCGTAATCCTTTCTGTCCGGGTATCGCCCAGTACCTGGCCAGTTTATCCGGCCGCCGGTGATAAGGGAAGTAATTCGGATCATTGTCCTTCACGACTGGGACCTCAATATCCTGCAGGTCATTTACATCCGGGATATGCCATAATTCTGAGCCGTTCGCAAGGTATCCATCTGTAAGCAGGATCACAGGGGTCATATGCTCAACTGCTATCTTGGAAGCGATATATGCGTAATCAAAACAATTGGCCGGTGTACTTGCGGCGATAACAACAACAGGACTCTCCCCGCTCCTTCCATAGAGGGCCTGCATCAGGTCCGCCTGTTCCGTTTTGGTCGGTAGTCCCGTAGAAGGCCCTCCCCTCTGGACATTCACAATCACCAGGGGCAGTTCGGTCATGACTGCCAGTCCGATTGCCTCTCCTTTCAGTGCCAATCCTGGTCCGGATGTAGAGGTCGCTGCCAGCCTGCCGGCAAAACTGGCGCCGATGGCTGAGCAAATACCGGCAATCTCATCCTCTGCCTGGAATGATACAGCTCCCAGGTGTTTCATGCTGGAAATTTCCTGGAGAATTTCTGAAGCTGGGGTAATGGGATAGGAACCGAGGAAGAGGGGTTTGCCGATTTTCTCCGCAGCAGCCAGCAATCCCCATGAGGTAGCCTGGTTGCCGGTTATATTTCTGAACAATCCCTTCTTCTTGCGGGCCGGATTCACCAAAAAAGTGGTCGCCATGGCCTCTATGGTTTCGGCGTAATTGTAACCTTCCCGCAGGACCTTGATGTTTGCCTTGACAAGTTCGGGCTTCTTGCCAAACTTTGCCTCCAGAAAACCTTCACCGATCTTGATATCCCGGTTGAACAACCAGTATAGCAATCCGGCTACAAATTGATTTCTTGTCTTGTCGGCTGTCCGGTTATCCAGTCCGAATTCCTTCACGGTAGACCTGGACAACGTTGTAATGGGTGCTTTCACCACATTGTAGCCTTCCAGGCTGCCATCATTAAGCGGGTCTTCGATATAGCCTGCCTTCTTATAATGCTTGCTATCGAAATTATCGATATCGATAATGATGGTGGCGCCGTCTTTGACCCATTTCATATTGGCTTTCAGGGCTGCCGGATTCATCGCAACCAGAACATCAGCCTGGTCACCGGGAGAGTGAACTTCCTTATGCCCGATATGCACCTGGAAACCAGAAACACCAGCAATGGTGCCTCCTGGTGCCCTGATCTCTGATGGGTAATCGGGAAATGTTGAGAGGTCGTTTCCAATGAAAGCGGAGGTGTCAGAAAACTGGGAGCCCGTAAGCTGCATCCCGTCGCCTGAATCACCCGCAAACTTGACCACCACCTCTTCCAGTTCTATCACTTTAGCATTTTTGGCCATATTGGTTTATAACATATTGATTAACAATGGTATATAAAAAATAATGCATATAATTAATTATATGCATTTTAGTGACTTCTGTGAATAGCTTATACGTTTATAGTTGAAGATTTCCATTACAAAATTAACGATTTTCATATAGGTTAAATTATTATTAGCCCATATTTTTAAACATAAATAAAAATCGGTTGTAAGCCCGTAATTTTTACGATATTAAGACCTTAAATGTTACTGTGAAAAGTTATTTCCAGAAATTCAGATATTCGAGGTGGACTTCTTCCTCGAAAAACATCCTGGAGATCTTTTCAAAATAGGGGGTATAGTCCGAAATATAAAACTCATGCCTGTCCGGTTTGCCCTTGTGCATAAGCTCCATCTCCTCAAGTGTAGACTTTAGTTTTTGTGCAACGATATCGGCCGCATCTATAATGTCTATTCCGAAATTGAAAAACTTTTCAATCTGCCGCTTGATGATGGGATAATGGGTGCATCCCAGGATCATGGTATGGATGTCGCTGAATCGTTTATCTGACAGGTATGCCCTGATAATTGCATTGCTGATATCATCATAAATAAACCCCTCCTCTATCATGGGCACAAAGAGTGGTGTAGCCATGGAAATCACTTCAATTGAAGCATTTATCTGGTGAATTTTTTGCTCATAGGTTTTGCTGTTGATCGTCCCTTTTGTACCGATCACTCCCACCTTGCCGTCTTTATGCTTTCTACTTACAAGAGATACGACGGGATCCACGACATTCAGTACGAGGGCCCTGCCGGCCACATGTTCAACAACCTCATCATAAGCACTTGATGAGGCAGTATTACAGGCGATCAAAACAGTTTTACAGTTCTTCTCCAATAAAAAATCGGAGATTCTGCGTGCATAATAACGTACGGATTCACTGGATTTGTCACCATAGGGAAGGTGGAAGGTGTCTCCGAAATATATGATCTTTTCCTGGGGGAGCAGGGATTTTATTGAATGTGCTACGGTGAGTCCGCCTACACCTGAATCGAATATCCCTATGGGCTGGTCTGCTTCCAGTTGCCTCATGGCCTGCCAGGAATGGTCCGGTCTATCATATCATCGTATAGTTTATAATCCCAGCTTGGTCCTGACCAGTGGAAGTATATCTGTACTCTTTTCGGAGAAATATACAGGATTACCCCGGCTGACATCAAAGATATAGACAAAACCATTCTCTTCCGCCACATCCTTTATGGCAGTATTGGCCTTCTCAAGGATAGGCTGCAACATTGTTTGCTGCTGCTGCTGAAGGTCCTGCTGGGCCACCTGCTCAAAATTGCCAATCCTCTGCTGCATTTCCTGAATATCTGCTTCCTTGGTCTGTCTGATCAGTTCAGTATAGTTGTCCCTGTTGGTCAGGTAATCGTCATATTTTTTATTCAGTTCTACCCTCATTTCTTCCAGTTGCTGCTCATAATCACCGGCCAGTTTTTCGATCGCGGCCTGTGCACTGTCACTCTCCGGCATTGCTGTCAGCAATTCCTGGGAATTGATATGCCCGAATTTAAGGTCCTGTGAATTGGCCGGCATACATGCAAACAGGATTGCGCTTACGAGAAATATGTTAATTACTTTTTTCATTGGTCTTATTTTTACTTTATCAGCGCTGAGTTCGCCGCGCTTGGAATATTATTATCTGGTTTTAAAAAAAGTGATACAAAAATAAGGATTTAATTCTTATATCCTAGCTTTTCAAGTACCTCATCACTTTTATCATATTTTGGATTGGTATACAGCATGTTGGCACCCGAAGCAGTATCAAAGATTACGGCATAATTTCCTTCTGATGCAATTTCCTTTACTGCCCTGTAAACTTCATCCTGTATAGGCTTGATCAATTCCTGTCGTTTATCGAACAAACTACCATCCCTGCCGAAATACTTCTGCTGGAGATCTTTTACCTCCTTTTCCCTGGTAATGATCTCCTCTTCTTTTTTGGTTTTCATTTCCTCGGTCAGTAAAACTTTTTCTGCCTGGAAATCCTTGTACATCTTTTCAATGCCCCCATACATGGTTTCTACTTCTTCCTGCCAGTCCTGCGCCATCTTATCAAGCTGGTCCTGTGCAGCCTTATAGGCAGTAATACGACCAAGTATGTATTCCGTATCCACAAAGGCATATT
>JAZGGT010000554.1:0-4307 GCA_036480555.1 Bacteroidales bacterium
GTACGGTCACTAACAGCATAGTGGTTAAAATCACCAACATCTCCTGCCTCCGTAATGGATTGGATCCCGGCTTTCTGACTGATGATATAACTTCGTTCTCCGCTTGTATCAGAAAATGCAGCATTACTTTCCGCGGGTGCAAGGCATACAGCAAGTTGTGCATAATCTGTCCAGTCCTGCCGGCCTGAGTTCAAAACCTCCAGCTCAAGCATGATGGCAGAGGTAGACAAGGGATTGAGCGTGCATTTAAAATCCATACTCTTATTTTCGCTTGTGAGACGGCCGGTGACTCGAAGATTTCCGTACCTCTTTGCAAGCCATACTCCTTCAATGGGTTCAGCAGTCTGGCTTCGATCCATATCCGAATCGAAAATAGCCAGTTCAGGCAGCCAGAGGTTAAAGGCATAGCCGGGGTATTCATTGAATCTCAGCGTAAGGCAATATTGATCTTTCAATGCGATTTTTACCAGTTCTTCCTGGGATGGTGATATGACCTGTGCAAAAGATGATCCTGGAATAGCCAGGTATATCAGGCAGGCCAGGCAAGCCGATAGTGCCAGTTTGTATATCATACAGCAAGACAATTTAACACATAAAATTATGTTTTTCTATGTGATGGGCATTAATAATCCGCAAGATATTAACTTGCATATAATTAAAAAAATGGGGGACTAACATCATGAAAATAGAAGAAGCTAAAAGTAAATATGAGCGGCAACTTCTTGGTAAACCGAATGTTGTCGGTGTTATGACAGGACATAAGGTAAGGGGAGGAGAGAGGATAAATGAATTAAGCATTGTCTGCCTGGTGGAAAAGAAACTGGCTGCAGAGACCCTGCAGAAGAAGGAGCTGATTCCCACCACTATCCAGGATTTTCCTACCGATGTAATCCAGGTCGGAAAATTGAGAGCGTTTGACATCGATAAGAAGGCAAGGCACAGGCCCTGTCCCATGGGAACCTCGGGAGGTCATCTGCAGGTGACTGCCGGCACCAACGGCGAGTTGCTGAAAGAACGCAATTCAGGGAAGTTATGTATCGGCACCAACAACCATGTCGGGGCCAACTCCAATGATGCCCGGATCGGTGATCCATACCTTCAGCCGGCTGTTTATGATGGAGGGCGTTATCCGGATGATGTGATCGGGCACCTGCTGAGATTCATACCAATTGTATTTGAAGATGAGCAGGGTGGATGTGGTACTGCCAGGTTCCTGAGCAGCATCTTTAACTTTTTTACCCGGTCGATCGGTAGCAAGACGAGGTTGATCTCAGTTCTCAGATCAAGGAAAGACAACCTGGTTGATGCTGCCATGATCGAGGTGAACGCCCGGGATGTGAAATCAGACATCGTGGGGATCGGCGTGCCTAAAGGTACCAGGGAAGCCAGGCTGGATATGTTCGTACAGAAATCTGGCCGGACCACCTGTCATACAACGGGAGGGATCATAACCGGTATTGATGCAACTGTTGGACCGGTGAGTTACGGTCCGGGTAAAAACGCCTATTTCAAAGATCAGGTCATCATCAGCAAAGAAGGATTCAGTGCAGGAGGTGATTCCGGGAGCCTGATACTCGATACAGAGGGTTATGCAGTTGGAAAGTTATTTGCAGGGAGCGAGACCGAAAATATAACCATTGCAAATCATATCCACCATTACCTGGATTTGCTGGAGGCAGACCTGGTGGTTTAATCCCGGCTTATGGATACATTGAGCGAGGCAAAGAAGATCAGGGAAAAATATGAAAAGACGCTGATGCGGAAAAAGGGCGTTGTGGCTTGTGCAGTCGGCTACAAACATATCGCAGGGAAAAAAACAGATCAGATTTGCATTATCTGCTATGTGATCAAGAAAATCCCTGAAGACCAACTGAGTGAAGGAGACCTTATTCCCCCGATGATCGAAGGCATTCCGACAGATGTGATTGAATCGGGTGAGATGAGGGCGTTGTAATATTGGTCATGCATCGGGAGAGCATAATCTTTTCGCTTCCTGGCGGACCTACCATTAGGAGATTGTGACAGCCGCTTGCTAAAATATTGAGGATTCGTATAACCATGTACTGACCATTTATAAAAGGAAAATCAAATGCATAATAATCTGAATTACCGTGTGATTGCTTAACAAGCAGCCACCATATCAATCACCTCGACGGGACAAATGATCTTACATGCTCCGCAACCTGTACATTTATTTTCAATGACCCGGGGTAATTTGATCTGGTCATGACCTGTCCTGGCTATTTCAATTGCGTCATACTTGCAGTGATACCGGCATAAATCGCATTCCTTGAGAAGTTGCAGCAAACAATCATCAACATTGATCACGGCAAGCGCCATGATATGATCTTTCTTGTCTTCCAGTGAAAACCGCTGGATGGCTCCGCTGGGACAAACATTACCACAGAGTTTACATTCCGGCAAACAATATGATTCTGAGAAATCAATGCTGGGTGTGAGGAAGCTTTCGATGGCTCGAATATCTGCCGATGGACTGATGATCCGGGTCGGGCATACGGCTGAACAATTCCCGCAGCGGGCACATACTATGTTGAATTCCGGATCGGGAAGAGAAAACGGGGGCCTGATGAATTTCTTTTGACCGGCAAATAATTGTCGGGGTATCACTGCTCCGGTGACCACCCCGGCTATGCCTGCCAGAAAAAGTCTCCTGCTCTCCGGTCCGACTTTTACGGGGAAGAGGGGTTTCCTGATGGAGTGCCTCAGATCATACACCAGCAATTGCAGTCCACCCAGGGGACAAATACTGGAACACCAGGAATGGGGCAGAACCATGCTCAGGAGGATGATAAAGATAATGCCAGTGGCTTTCACCAATGAATGGATGCCGGTCCCTGTCCGGAACACCTCAAATGACATATGGATGATATTGAAGGGATCGGTAAAAAAGAAGACCGGAATACCGAACAGGGCAAGGATCAGGGAAAATATGGCCAGGTATTTATTCAGGCTAAGCCTCAAAGGTTTTCTCCTGCCCCTGCCCCTGCCAAATTCAGATGCAAGGTCACAGACTGACCCGGCCGGGCATATGTACCGGCATACCCATCGTTTCCTGAAAAAGATTATGGCCAGGGCTATCACACCAAGGGCATTTAACCATACAAGGCTTTTCTGGCTCAGGAATGCAAGCAGGAACATATAGGGACTGACCCACAGGAATAGTCCGGTTAAGCTTTTCAGGGGGAGGGGGAGAGCCAGGACAATGGCCAATCCGAAGAATACCCATCTGATATGCTTAGATCTGATCTGCATTAACCAAGAAATACTTTTTGCTCCAGCAGGACTTTCTGGATCTCTTTCACATCAAGTTCCTGGACTGAATTACCTGTATTGGATGCCAGTGCTGCACCCACGCCGGCTCCATGCCCCGTTACCAGGCAGGTGCCGATGATCCGTGCATCCTGGAACAGGTCCTGTTCAAAGCTGAAACATCTCCCTGCCACGAGGAGGTTCTTTGTTTTTTGCGGCAGCAGGGCACGATAAGGTATTTGCCACATGGGACGCTCATTCATCTTTACCCGTTTTGACTGGTACAACAGGCTCGTCCACGCACCGCTGATGCCAATGTTATCATCGAATGATTTGAAGGTCATGGAATCCTCCAGAGTGAGGCGATATCCTCCCTTAAGTATTCTCGACATCCGCACTCCCTGTTGGGCGGCCGTATCTAGGAGAAAAACCTCTTCGTAACCAGGGACAGACCGGATTTGCTGAACACCTTCCCATATCTCAATACGGTGTTGCTGTTGCAGTTCGGAGAGCCTCCTGAAATCTAAAGCATCTTCATAATCACCACCCACCATGTTCACCCAGTTGACAGAGGGAATGGGTGTTTCACCTCCTATGTTGAGATCACGGTAACCTGCAGCATCCTTGTTGATCCTGTCTATGTTCCCCAGCCTGTGGACCAGTCCAAGTTCATAGTTCATAATATCGTATTCCTCTCCTGCTAAATGCAAGATATCGCCATCTCCCGTGCAATCGATAACTACTTTGGGACTGATGGCCACCCTGCCTGATTTTGTTTCGAGCAGTACCGCTTTGATGGTATTCGATTCAACAATGACGTTGGAGGCCCAGCAATGATACAATGGCATTACGCCCGATTCTTTCAACATTACTTCAAGCACATATTTAGTGGCTTCGGGGTCTATTGTCGGATTGATTTCCTTGATCGCCATGCCAATCTCCTGCAACCTCTGTAAGATTTCACCACCGATCCCGTGCAGTGTCCTTGTCATATTGTTCTGCTTGTTTATGGCATGAGTAGATAGCAGGGGAAGGAC
>JAZGGT010000555.1:0-3409 GCA_036480555.1 Bacteroidales bacterium
TATACTGGAATAGTATTCACCACGTTCGAGGATATCATCATCCCCCTCTTCATAATACCAGTTAACCTTCAGGTCTCTCCCTTCGACAAGGAGCTCACTGAGTTCACGAAGGATCTGCATAACGAACTTGGCTGAACCGCTGTTAAAATATTCCAGCTCAATATCCACGACGGTGGAGTCACTGGGTGTATGACAGTAATCGAGTACCCAGTTCAGGATATTATCATAAAACTTGGAAGCATCTTCAGGAATGGAACGCCCGCCGATCCTGATCCTCCCGGATGGATCCAGCAAGACACTGGGGGTTCTTTTGGTGCTTTCTAGTGAGACCAGTTCCATGATTGACAATCGAAACTTAAATATACTACTTTTTCAAAAATAATGAAACGCCCTTAAATCCCGGCCAGCCGGGTTCAAATCGGCAACCTTGCCAGGGGTGAGCTGTCGAGTCCGGCAAATTCCCCGGCCAGGAATTTAAAGTATCCTGTCATGGCTATCATGGCAGCATTGTCTGTGCTCAGGCTGATATCGGGTATGAAAACATTCCAGCCATGCTTTAGGGCGAGCCATTTTATCCGTTCGCGCAGTCCACTATTGGCAGAAACACCTCCCGCAAGGGCAATCTCCCTGATACCGGTTTGCAAAAATGCCTTTTCAAGTTTATCTGTCAGGATCTCAACAATGGTTTTCTGAATGGAGGCACAGAGGTCGTTCCGGTTTTGTTTGATAAAATCCTTATTCTCTTTCAGGCGGTCCCTTATGAAATACAGAAAAGCTGTTTTCAAACCACTGAAACTATAATCCAGTTCCTTTATGACCGGTTTTGTGAAGGCAAAGGCATCCGCATTTCCGTCGCGTGCATAACGGTCAACCAGCGGTCCACCAGGATAGGGAAGTCCGATTACCTTGGCACTTTTATCAAAAGCTTCACCGGCAGCATCATCAATTGTTGTACCGATAATTTCCAGTTCGAGATAATCCCTCACTACAATCAACTGGGTGTGGCCCCCGGAGACAAGGAGACAGAGAAATGGGAATAAAGGCATGCTGACATCCCTGTCCGGTTGTTTTAGAAAGTGAACCAGGATATGGGCCTGCAGGTGGTTGACCTCTACCAGCGGAATGTCTCCTGCCAGGGCAAAACCCTTGGCAAAGGAACTCCCTACCAGCAATGACCCGAGGAGCCCGGGTCCCCTGGTAAAAGCCACAGCAGAGAGGTCCCGTGATTTAATCCCTGCCATTTTCAAAGCCTGGTCCACGACGGGTACTATATTTTGCTGATGCGCCCTGGAAGCAAGCTCCGGTACGACCCCCCCGTACTTACGGTGCACTTCCTGGTCTGCCACTATATTTGACAACAGGACGCCATCCTGAACCACGGCCGCTGCCGTATCATCACATGAAGATTCTATTCCGAGAATAATTACTGGCATCTTAATTGCAAGTAAATGAGGGTAGTTGAACTATTTTTGTTAATTTCAGGATATTAATGAGGTGAAATTATAAAAAAATTACTGAAAATACTGGTGATCATCGTGCTGGGGATTCTTGTCGTTCCAGCAATGGCATTTATTATCCTTCAAAACAGCATGGTCCAGACCTACCTCGCCAACAGGATCGCTACCACCATCTCTGAAAATTTAGAGGCTGATTTTTCCATTGAATCAATGGACATGATACTATTCAACCGGGTAGTATTGAAAGAGGTTATGCTAAAGGACCAGTACCTGGATACCCTGCTATATGCCCCCAGCATAATTGCTACCCTGAAAAATTTCAGTCCATCGACCAACAGGATAGAACTAAGCAAGCTTAAATTCAAGAATGCCACGATCAGGCTGTCGACCGACACTAGCAAGACCGTTAACCTGAAATTTATCACACAGGCCCTGAAAAAACCGCCTGATTCAACCAAAGTAAAATGGAAAGTTAGCATTCACAATATTGACTTTGAGCAATCAAGATTCAAGTATGAAAACCACTTCAAGCCCAGGGAACCGGATTACGGTGTGAATTTCACGGATATGGATTTTGCCGACATGGATCTCCGGGTCAGGGACCTCAGGGTGGACTCCGGTACCGTCCAAATCTTGATCGAGCATCTGGATTTCAGGGATAAGAGCGGCTGGGTGATGCATGATCTTTCCGCGCTAATGAGTATCAACAGGGAATTCATGAAATTCAAGGATCTGCATATCATTTTAGATGATTCTGATATCAGGGCAGACCAGCTGAATTTCATGTTCAATAGCTGGAAAGATTTTGGTAATGGGGGATTTTCATCCAAGGTAAAACTGAATTTCGAATTTTTGCCATCCAGGATCAATATGGCGGATGCAGCCTATTGGGCATTGTTCCTGCATGGGATTGATATAACGGTTAATCTTACCGGGACCCTTCATGGCAAACTGAACAGCTTCAAGGGTGAAAATATCCTGCTGGAGTATGGCAATCATACCTTATTCAGCGGAAATTTTGACCTGAATGGCCTGCCGGACATCCAGGAAACCTTCATGTATTTTGACATCCAGAACCTGACGACAACAGTGGCTGATATCGAGTCCTTTCAAAAACCAGGAGAGCCCGGTGAAACAGTGGACATTTCCGAGCGGCTATCCCAGCTTGGAGACATTACTTACCATGGAAAATTTGCAGGCTTCTACAACGACTTTGTCTCGTATGGCACCCTGATCACCGATGTCGGACAGCTTTCCACAGACCTGTCTATCCGGCCCGATTCCCTGGAGAATGTACATTTCAACGGAAAATTGAACACCGAGGACTTTGATCTTGCCAGGCTGACGGACCTGGGGGATATGGCCGGCAAGCTGAGCATGAATGCACAGGTAGAAGGCACAAGCTACCGGGGAGGATCCCTGGGAGTCCGCATGGACGGACATATTTCAAAGGTTGAGCTTAACAATTATGAATACCAGCATATAAATTTTCAGGGTGACCTGTCTAACAGGAAATTCGACGGATCGTTTTCTGTCAGGGATCCCAACCTGCAGATGGAATTCTTTGGGAAGTTTGATATCAACGATACCCTTCCTGTATTTGACTTCACGGCTAACGTGGATAGGGCGAGGCTTTTCCCCCTGCACTTTGCAACCACAGATCCTACTTACACCCTGTCATGTTACCTGAGGGCGAATTTCATAGGATCTGATATTGATGAATTTGACGGGGAGATCAACCTGGTGAATTCCCTTTTTCAAAAGCAGGGCAAACAGATACAGATATACAATTTCAACTTCTATGCACAACACCGGCCTGACAGCAACCGGATGATCCTGGAATCTGACCTGATAGATGCAGAGATCTATGGTCAGTATGAATTCGAGGATATAGGAAAAGCCACCGGCAGGCTGCTGGCCCATCACCTGCCTGCCTTCAGGGACATTATAAA
>JAZGGT010000556.1:0-3139 GCA_036480555.1 Bacteroidales bacterium
GGCAGCAGGGATCCGACCAGGATGATAGTACCGATAAATAACGAAAATCCAAGAGAGAGTCCGATATGATTAATGGCTTTCCCCCACATCATCATTCCGATCCCCCACAGGAAACTCGCCATTGCCATTTTTAACAGCACATTACCAGGTATGGATCTATATACATCGCCGGCTCCCTCTATTAATGCAAAAGATGCGATAAAAGGCATTATCAACATGCTGATAAAGAAAAACATCCCCCATGTATTCTCAAATTTAAATTCACGGGTGAATTTTTCAGGTAAGGCATAGAGTCCGAGAACAATCCCGGCAAACACTGCCCAAATAATTCCTTCAATCATGGTTCATTGTTTTAGTTTTGGATATGATATAAATATAGTGATACCTTATGTTTATACACCAGTGTAATTAAGAGGACAAATCCACCATTTATTGTATATTTTATTTCTTGAATAAGTATGTCCTTTAGCTGTATTAGCAGGATTTTCAGCAGGAGGAAATATTATTGTATATTGCTGTCATAAACGTTTTTGACTTGTGCTTCTGGAACAATGTTATGCTTATCCAAACATACTGTACTGCTGTTCCTGTCAATATTCACTTGCCTGTGTGCTACCGGAAATGAGTTAACTTTTAAATACCTCACACCTGAAGATGGTCTGAACGAGGGTACAATCAATTGCATTGCACAGGATGCATCAGGTGTGATGTGGTTTGCCACATTTGACGGGCTCATCAGTTACGATGGGTTTAAAATGCATACCTACAAACCAGAAATCGACAATCCAAGAAGTCTTACAGCAAGACAGGTAAGAGGATTAGTTGTCGATTCGCATAACAATATATGGATCGCCACCGATTTCGGGATCTGCCGCTATAACAGGACTAATGATGATTTTGATAGGTTTATACTTGAAAATTACCCTGGTGAAAAAGTATATTCCATCCGTATCGTCGAGATCGAAAATACATTGATCGTAAAAACACAACTGGGCCTTTATTATTATCCGCTTGATAATGAATCCGGGAATTTTCAGCTGAAACCGCTCCGTTATTTTGATGAGGATGAACAAGGATTTAACAACCTGGGCCTGATTGACAGAAAAATAAATGAACAGCTTGTCCTGGTCGGATATCCTGACAGCGAATCATCCATATTATATTTCGCAGAGCTGATTAAGGAGCCGGATAACTATACTTTCCGGTTCCGTAATAATATAATTTCAGAGGGAATAGTTATTGATGCCATGCTGCTCGAAAAAGATCATCTTTATGTTGCTACCGAAAAGGGGGTTTACCTTGTGCAAATGAACCAGGACCCACAAATGGCAAAGCCCATTATCAGGGAACCCGGAGTGACCCGTATGCATCATACGAGTGATCACAAGATATGGATTCAATCCAACCTTCGTGGAATTGGACGTTATGATCTGCATAATGGGACCTATGAAAGGATTCAACACGATCCCAATCAGACCGGGTCCCTTCTCGGAGATATTGTCAATTCCCTTTATGAGGATTTTTCCGGCAACATTTGGATCGGTCACAGCGGAGACGGATTGAGCATCCTTAATTTAAAAAAGAAGGCCTTTCATACCGTGAGGTACGATCCCGGGCAATCATCCGGCATCACTTCCAATACGATTTTTTGTTTCCAGGAAGCCGGGGATAAGATCCTTATCGGGACGGATTATGGGGGACTGAACATTATGCGGAAGCATGCATTCTCAGGAGATTATGAAATTGAAAATGTGGTTTTCCCCAATAATTTCATCTTCCATCCGGATTACAACTCTGTCTGGTGTATTGCAAAGGAATCCGCGACAACGTTTTGGCTTGGGACTAATTTCGGATTGATCAAAACCGTTAAAACATCTCAGGGATGGCGGTATACCCAGTTCCCATGCCAGGATGAAATGGCGATAATAACCAGCATATTTATCGATCCCAATGGAAATATGTGGCTGGGTACCTACAGGGGACTATTCCTCTGGGCTGCTTCCAGACGGGATTCCCTGGATCTTTACCATTATGACCATGAATCACGGGAATCCGGTGCATTATCAGATTTTACCATAACGGATATATTACTGGATTCAAAAAACCGGTTCTGGATTGGAACCCAGAATGGAGGATTAAACCTGCTGCAATCCAGGTATGATAACCTGAACCTTTCAGGCAGCACAAAACCGGATCTGGTATTCAAATCGTATATTGGTGAGAAGGGTAAACCCAGTGGACTGAACAATAATGAGATAAACTGCCTGCTAGAGTATTTTGACGGAACGATCTGGTGCGGAACCCAGGGCGGTGGGATAAATATCCTGGACCCGGATACAGATAATTTCAAACATATCACCACTGAGAACGGGCTCGAAGGTCATGACGTCTTCGGCATACTGCCGGATGACCGTGGCAGACTTTGGATCAGTACCAACCGTGGACTGTCCATGATGCATGGATTCTCTACTGGAGAGGACATAATAAATTTCACTCCCAAGGATGGGATCCAGGGGAATGTCCACATGGTCAATTCCTATTATAAAGGAGATGACGGTACAATGTATTTCGGAGGCAGAAGGGGATTCACCTTTTTTCATCCGGATGAGATCGAACAAAATTTGATACCACCCAGGATACACCTCACGGATCTTTTTATAGACAACAAACTGGTTGAGATTGGCGATTCTGTCAATGGCAAGGTCATGCTAAGGAAATCTCTAAACATGACCGAATCCATCACTTTATCGCACAAGGATTACAGTTTCAGTATCGGGCTGGCAGCAATACATTATGATGAACCTGAGGAGAATAAGATCATGTACAGGCTGGATGGCCTGGAGAATGACTGGTTTGTAATTCCATCTTCCCGGCAAACGATCCAATATACCAACCTGTCACATGGTACCTATGTATTCAGGGCTAAAGCGGTAAGCTCAGATAATATTGAATCAAATGCATCCAAAACCCTGACCATATTTATTAAACCACCCTGGTATAAAGCATGGTATGGGATTACTGTTTTTGCCATCCTCGGGATAACAATACTCATTGGTTTGGGATTATTGATCCGCCACAGGGCGATTCTGCAACATAACCTGCAGCTTCAGGAACTCGAAAAGGACAATATTGAAAAAGT
>JAZGGT010000557.1:0-4595 GCA_036480555.1 Bacteroidales bacterium
TTCCGGGTGCTTTCATAAACGCCCAGGACGTAACTGCCAGCCTGGATGAAGCCCTTTCATCTTACAAATCTGACAATCTCGAGGATGCCCGCTTTGCCCTGCAGGGAGCTTTAACTGGAATAAACCAGGCAATTGGCAGAGATATCCTTGCCATCCTTCCCGATGAAATGAACGGCATGTCAAAGGTTGAAGAAGGTGATAATGTAACAGGTGTAAACACTGGTTTTGCCGGACTATTCATCAGTCGTTCCTATACTGCTGAAAACAGTAATGCATCCATTGAGATAGTCAGTGATTCACCGCTGCTGGCAGGCATCAATACCATACTTGCCATGCCGGGATTCATGACCTCGGATGAGAACCAGAAGCGGATCAAGATTGAAGGCTACAAGGCCCTGCTTACCAGGAATACAGATAGCGAAGGCATGGTTTCCTATGATCTCCAGATGCCGTTCAGCGGATCATTGCTTAGCTTTCAGTGTGAAGGCATTGAGGATGAGAATGAGGTCATTGGGATGGCAAACAGGATCCCGGTTGACGAAATTGTGGCCATAACGCGTTAGCTCCATATCCAAACAGGAGCCAGGCTGGCTCCTCCGTAGACAATGATGTCGAAAAGGGCATGGGCAAGGGCAGGAGGGATGACGCTCCTGGAAGCCTCTCTCATAATTCCGAAGACCACCCCTGCCAGGAATGTCAACAAAACAAGGGAAGGGATGTCTGTGTTAAGATCGACAGGCACTGTCATGATCACAAGATATTTATAAAGTGTATGTCCGGAGGCTGTAATAATTACTGATGCCAATGGACCTGATGACATAGTCCTTGACTGCACGAATCCCCTGAAAACCAGTTCCTCCGTAATTCCAATAATGGGAGCCATGAGGGCAAACTTTGTCAGGGTTATGGGAAGCAGAGAGTCTGCCTTGATGAAATTGTACATTAAGCCCAGCAGCATTCCCAAAATAATCCCCGCCACGCTGTAATAAATCACCTTTCGAGTGAATGGGACCATGCCAAGAACATACAGAAGGGATTTGATGTCCTGTACTGATCGGCTGATAATTACTGCAGCAAGTGTTAGGCCTGCGAAGGAAATAATGCGCAGCCAGGAGTCTGCATGAATGAACATTCCAAAAATGCATATTCCACCGATTACAAGGATAGCAGAAGGAAGTGCATTAGAATTTTTTTGAAATGTCCTTTTGAAATAAGTCATCGGTTAACCCTGGCAAAACGCGACCCAGTAAATTTTTTCCTTAAAATGACCAGGACAATGATTGCCGGGACCAGCAGCAGGATCCATCCGGAGCCCAGGCAGAAACCTCCACCGGCAACAATCCTTGTGTCAGGCATGGCTTGTTGAATTTCGGTTATGGCGAGAGAGTCTTCGAAGAAATCCTCTGACAGTACCAGCAGTTCCAACCCGGTTAATTGGCAGACAGGTTTGAGATCGGATACATTGAGATCCAATGTAAGGGCCTTTAATCCTGAATAATCCTCCAAAGGTGAAAGATCTGTTATACTGTCACAGCTAACCAGTTCCAGCACCTGAAGTGCATTATGCCTGGAAATGATATCAGCAAACTCCATTTGGGAGGTATTCCCGGGAACTGACAGACGGGTAAGTTGAGGGATTTGAAGAATGGCCGGGATATCAATGATGTTTTGGCAACCGGTCAGCCCCAGGCATGTTATCCCGGCAAGATCAGCAACAGATCCAATCTCTTTAAGTGTTTCACAGTAGACAATGTTCAAATTTCTAATTTTGGATAATGCAGCAATGGGTGAAAGATCATGGATGTCGGATTCTATGATGGAGAGGGACTCGAGACTTTTTAATTTTGCAAATTGAAAATCAGTTATATCAGTTGAATCCCAGTATTCAATGATCAGGGAATTCAATTCCGGGAGACCGTAGAGAAAATCAAGATCAATGGAATCTGCGCCTGAATGCCACAATAGTTCCAGGTGCTTTAAATTAGCTTTTGTATCATCAGAAATTGTGCTGTAATTCAGATCCTCCGCGATAAGCCAACCTGGTTTAATAAGAGAGAGCACTTCCTCCAGCAGGCTGTCACCCTCTATAAACAAACCGGGATTTGAAATTACACCGGATATCATCTCCAGTGAATTTATTTCGGCTTCCGACAGAGGCAAAGAAATATAAAAGGACCGAATACCGGTCAGAATTTCTTCATCAGCCCCTATGAGCCAGTCCCACGCCGCTGACCCTTCCGATAATCGGACCGAAGTCAACTCATTATTCAGGTAAAACCGGTCGTAGATAGTATCATATCTGATAGAAAGATTCAAACCATCAGACGGATTGTATCGGTAACATAAGATTTCGTCTCCTATTAACTGTAAGTAAATCAGGTCACCTGCAGAAACGGCCAAACTGACCGTATCATTCTCCTCGTTGGCATAGTAACCGGCAAAGGAGTATGATTTTGAGCAATTGAATACAATTGGGGCGCCGGTCACATCGATGATATATTGTTGTGAGTCTTCAGATCCGGGAATCGATCCACAACCTGCAAACAGGAGCATTGTATACAGAAAAGAAATCCTGAAAAGAAAATTAAGTTTTTTCATTACCTGCATGGTATTTTCCTTAAAGTTAACCCAAGCTCCTTTCAAAGTCAAATTGTACTGCATTAATGATTGACATTCAGATTATATATTATTCCTGGATGCTGATATCGAGTCAGGTGAGAATGCTTCCTTTGAAAAAGCTGTCGGTCTCGCGTTAGAGCGTGAACACCAACCGCAGGTTTCAGTCTCACGGCTGCCTGCGGACCATCGGCAAATATCTCAGGGTTGCTTTCAGCAAGGAATTACATGCATGTAGAATTCTGATCTGATCCGGTCAGCGAATGTAAAAATCCAACATGATCATTTGAAGGGTTTCATCTGCAAACCGTATATATATCAGATTTTGAGCAGGATCATAACCCCAACGCCTTTACGAATCCTTCTGGCCTGATAATAATAAAGTTACGAACCCGGGGACTGAAAGTCATCTTTTTATTCCGGTTTAACATATAATTCTGCACATTATAGTAACTTGTATAGGTCGTAATTAGAGGAGAACCATGGCACCGGTCATCAATGAATCTTCCTTCGGGTCCATCACTGTGGATGGGGTAGATTATGATCATGACATTATCATTACGCTTGAGGGAAAGGTTAAAAAGCGGAAAAAGAAGTTGTCGAAAGCGATTTACGGGACCTCCCATACCATCTCCCTGGATGAAGCAAATTATGTTTACCAGGAAGGATCGAAAGGTATCATTATTGGTTCGGGACAGTATGGAATTGCAGAATTGTCAGTGGAAGCAGCTAATTATTTCCGGAAGAAGGATTGTAAGGTGAAACTATTAGCAACGCCTGATGCCATCCAGGAATGGAACAGGGCTGAAGGAAAATGGATTGCATTGTTCCATATAACATGCTGAATAATTTGTATCTTATTCGAAAATAAATTGCAATGAAGCGTGCGGGTTTATCATTACTGGTTTTTGTACTGCTGTCTGCCTCCTTGTCAGCACAGCAAACGGATCCTTTCCAGGGGATCACCGATGAAAAAGTACTGCCAATGTTAAAACACCTTCCTTACCGGCATGGCGGTATGAATGTTCCGGCTGAAGATGGCCGCCTGTTGTATGATATAATTCTGGATAAGGGCTATCAAAAGGGGCTTGAAATAGGGACATCCAACGGATATTCTGCACTATGGCTTGGGATGGCATTCAAAGAAACCGGAGGAAATCTGATCACATTGGAGTTAGAACCAAAGCGGGCAAGGGAAGCCCAGGAGAATTTTGAACATGCGGGACTGGATGACATAATTGATTCACGGATCAATGATGCATTAAAGGAAATTCCTGCATTGGAGGGAAAATTTGATTTTGTATTCATCGATGCCTGGAAGCCAGACTATATCAAGTACCTGGAACTGATCCTTCCAAAGATGAGCCACGGTGGTGTTATAACAGCCCACAATGTAACCAGCCTGGGCAGCTCCATGCGGGATTTTCTGGAAGAAATTCAGCAAAATCCAAAGCTTAGCACAACTATAGACCGCAGCAGCCGGGCAGGTGTTTCAATCAGTTACGTAAAATGAAGTTCGTATTATAGCTTCATGTGTCCGTTGTTGATCTCATCGACCATGATCCTGATACCATCTTCATTCAGGTCAAGATCATCAATAAAATCAACATAATTGGTCCACTGCTCCGGAGATAAATTGTGTCTTTGAAGTGTATCCTGTGGCGGGTCACCTGAGCCATTCTTCTTGCTCTGTTTGTATAATTCAATAAATAGTTCTGCTGATAGTAACATAATTTATTTTTGAATTAATCATACTTGACTAGTCGAAAGGTATGAATTTTTAGGTTCAATCAGTGCTTTATAAACACCAAAATCAAGGGTTTGGTTGCTTAAAAATCTCACTTTTTTACGAATCACATACTTGGTTACATGAATACCCTGAAATAAACCATGAATTTTCCAACAATTTTCACTCAATATTTGCCTGGACGAATAGTTGCATACTGTCTATATCAAGTCCAATCAGATATCCCATATCT
>JAZGGT010000558.1:0-4560 GCA_036480555.1 Bacteroidales bacterium
TCTATGGTTTCAGCAACTTCATAATCACCCATTGTTAACAGGTAGAAAATGATAAATAGTAACAGGAGCAGCCCGATAAAATAGAGAAGTACTTTAACTATTATTCTTAGGAACTTCTTCATAAATCAAGTTTATTGTGTTGGCCGGTTACATTTACTTAATAAAGATTTCAGCCGGGTACTGCACATCTGTCAGGAAAAGTCCTTTGGCCGGTGCAGATGTACCGGCATCCGAGCGGTTCCTGTTTTCTATAATTTGCCGGAATCCGTCCAGGTCTGTCCGCCTGGAGCCCACGTCGAGTAAAGTTCCCACAATGGCCCTGACCATGTTGCGAAGGAAACGGTCAGCCTTAATGGTAAAAACCATAGTATCTTCGGTGATATCCCAGTGGGCGAGATGTAATTTACAATTATTGGTTTTTGTTTCTGTATCAACCTTGCTGAAACTGGTGAAGTCTGTATAATCTTTCAGGATATCACTGGCCTTTTGCATTGATGCAAAATCCAGCTCTCCATATATATAGTGGGACTGGTCTATGTTGAATACCTCTTTTTTGCGCTGTATATGGTACTCATAGGTCTGGCTAAGGGCATCAAAACGGGCATGGACATCAGCCCTGACCGGCAGGAATTCATGGATGGCAATATCCGCTGGCAATTTGTTATTGATCTTGAAAAGGAGATCCATGTTTTTCGCCAGTTTTCCGCTACAATCAAGATGCGCATAAAAGACCCTGGCATGGACCCCGGTGTCGGTCCGTCCACAACCGGTAACCTGGACCTTCTCTCCAAGCAACTGGCTGAAGTCTTCATTCAGGACTTGTTGGACAGTATTGGCGTTGGGCTGGATCTGCCAGCCGTGGTAATTGCTGCCCTTGAATGATAATTCTATGAAATATCTGGTTTTCAATGATATACCATGGTTCTATTGCTTGAACCAAAGATAATATTTTTTCTATTAGGATCATTCGCCGGCAATCATGGTCCCAATCCTTTTTTTTCTAATTTTATGGTCTTTACGCGTCAATCCATGAAAAACACAGCCATGAAATCTAAAAAATACCTGTTGATCTTCTCACTGGTCCTCGTTGCCACCATAATGACGAACGCCCAGAAGAAATCACCTGTGACCGACGGGCAAACAAGGCTGACGCTGTATCAGCAGCATAAGGATTTGCTGGCATCCTCCTCCCTGAAGGACCTGCACTGGCAGCATCTGGGTCCCACAAACATCAGCGGCCGCTGCACCGATGTTGAAGCAGTCAGGCCCAGGGGTAAAAGCTATACCATCTATGTTGCCGTTTCTTCCGGGGGTGTCTGGAAGACGGTCAATGAAGGGGTAAGCTGGGAACCCATCTTCGAACAGGCGGTGACCACTGACATAGGAGACATAGCCATTGATCCCACCAATCCGGATATTCTCTGGGTTGGTACAGGGGAAGCCAATATCTTCCGTAGTTCCATGGCAGGATGCGGTGTGTACAAAACCACAGACGGCGGGGAGAGCTGGGAGCATGTGGGACTCGAAAACACGAATACCATAGCCAGGATCATCGTTGATCCTGGCAATACAGACATTGTTTACGTGGCAGCCTCCGGGCATGAGTGGACAGATAATGAGGAAAGAGGGATCTACAAAACAACCGATGGCGGAAAGACATGGGAACAGGTGCTGTATGTGAATGACAGGACAGGTGGAAATGACCTGGTCATGGACCCCGCCAATCCTGATGTCCTTTATGCCACTACCTGGGAACGCATCAGGCAAAAATGGAAGGATCCGCGGACAGAAAATGATTATACAGGGAGCGGGATTTGGAAAAGTACGGATGGAGGAGAGAACTGGAAGCAGATCAATACGGGACTCCCCCCGGCGAATAAGCGGGGCCGCATCGGCATTGACCTGTGTGCTTCCAGACCGGAGGTGGTTTATGCATTCGTCGATAATTATGAAATGGCCAGGGATGAGGCATATGATGAAGTGGATTCTTATGGCAGGCCTAAGGGAAAAGTGATCAAGGGGGCCACCATTTACCGCTCGGATGACGGAGGGGAGACCTGGACGCAGACCAGCGGACTGACAGAAGAGACGAAACCATACATGGAGAAGCATTCTGCCACCTACGGCTGGGTATTCGGCCAGATCCGTGTGGACCCGATGGATGAGAATACCATTTATAGCATGGGACTTGCCCTGCATGTTTCCAGGGATGGTGGCAAAACCTTTGAACGCCTTCCTGGCATGCATGGTGATCACCACGGCCTGTGGATCGATCCAGATAACACGGATTACCTGCTGAACACCAATGACGGGGGCATCTGCGTATCCTATGACAGGGGCGAAAACTGGAGGTGTTTCCTGGATAACCTGCCTGTGGTTCAATTTTTCAATGTGAATTATGACATGAAAGATCCATTCAGGGTATATGGTTCCATCCAGGATCATGGCAGCATGTATGGAGTGGTCGACCTCATTGATGGACGAGACAAGATACCTGCTGTGGAATTCGAACGGGCTTCCGGCGGAGAAGGCAGCAGCCATGCCATACATCCCCAAAACACGGATATTGTTTTTTCTGCCGGATTTTATGGCAGCATACAGCGGACAGATATGGATGGAGAAGGGCACTGGGGCAAAAACACAAAATCCCTGCTCCCGAAAACCTATCCGGATGAACCGAAACTCAGGGGACAATGGATCGCCCCTTTCATCCTATCACCCCATAATCCTGATATAATATACCATGGCATGCAGTATGTGATGATGTCACGCGACAGGGGAGATACCTGGGAGTATATCAGTCCCGATTTAACTTCTAACGATCCAGAGAAAATGGGCGATATATCCTTCCAGACCCTGACCAGCATTTCCGAATCCCCTCTTAAATTCGGACTGCTTTATGCCGGCACTGATGACGGCCGTTTGCATCGTACAAAGGATGGGGGGGGTACATGGACCGGGATCCTTGACGGCTTGCCGGATATGAAATGGATTTCCTGTGTGGAGGCATCCAGGTATGACCTGGGGACAGTATTTATGACCCAGAATGGCAAGAGGGATGATGATTTCCAGGTTTATATATGGAAATCCGGTGATTTCGGGGACAGCTGGGAAGATATATCCGGCAATATCCCTGTCGGTCCGGTTAACGTGATCCGCGAGGATCCCATTGATCCGGAAATACTTTATGTGGGAACGGATATTGGTGTTTATGTTACAAAAGACGGGGGGGAAACCTGGGAGGTACTCGGGGACCTGCCGTCGACCTATGTCCATGACCTGGTGATCCACCCCCGTGATAATGTGATCGTCATTGCCACCCACGGCAGGGGCATATGGGTGCTCGATGGTGACAGGGTCAACGGGGGAAAGCCGCAGAACCAGCGGTGATTCGATTGATTTCAAAGGATTAATACTTCTTTAAAATCTTTAACATTTTTTAACCCTGTCTCAAAACCTCCATACTGTCAGGGTTTGCCTGGAATTCAGGTAGAAGATTGACTGGTACAGTATTTGATAATGAAGCAATCAAATGTTATTTTTGGGGTTTCTTAAAAATCGCTGAATTATGAATGACACCGTAAACATCAAGGAGTTAAATGAAAAGATAGAAAAAGAAAGTGCTTTCGTGGATATGATCACCATGGAGATAAATAAGGTGATTATAGGACAAAGGCACCTCATTGACAGTCTGTTGATAGGATTACTGACAGATGGTCATGTATTGCTGGAGGGGGTACCCGGACTGGCGAAAACCCTTGCGGTGAATACCCTGGCCACCACCATAGATGCAAAGTTCAGCAGGATACAGTTTACCCCGGACCTTTTACCGGCGGACCTGATAGGGACCATGATCTACAGCCAGAAGAAGGAGCAGTTCGAGGTTAAGAAGGGTCCCGTCTTTGCCAATTTTATCCTGGCAGACGAAATCAACCGTTCCCCGGCCAAAGTACAGAGTGCCCTTTTAGAAGCTATGCAGGAGAAGCAGGTAACGATCGGGGCACACACTTACAAACTGGAAAAGCCATTTATGGTCCTCGCCACCCAGAACCCGATCGAACAGGAAGGAACATACCCTTTGCCTGAAGCCCAGGTAGACCGTTTCATGCTGAAAGTGATCATTGACTATCCCTCCAGGGATGAGGAGCAGCTCATCGTCAGGGAAAACATCGCTCATGAGTTCCCTACTGCAGCAACCATCATGACGACCGATAATATTTTGAAAGCCAGGGATATCGTCAAGGAAGTATACATGGATGAGAAGATCGAAAGGTATATCCTCGATATCGTATTTAGCTCAAGGTATCCCGAGAAACACGGTTTAGAGAAATACGCAAATATGATACAATATGGCGGTTCGCCCCGCGCCAGCATCAACCTTGCCATGGGATCCAAGGCCTTTGCCTTTATCAAGCGCAGGGGATATGTTATTCCTGAGGATGTGAGGGCTGTTTGCCACGATGTTATGAGACACAGGATAGGATTGACCTATGAAGCAGAGGCAGAGAATATTACGACAGTAGATATCATTACAGATATACTAAACACCGTAGAAGTTCC
>JAZGGT010000559.1:0-2237 GCA_036480555.1 Bacteroidales bacterium
TGTATCTCATCGATTATATCAAGACCTTCAACAACCTTTCTGAAACAGGTATGATTCTTGTCCAGGTGACCTGTGTTGTTACGGGAATGGCAAATGAAGAATTGTGACCCCCCTGTATCCCTTCCCGCATGAGCCATAGAAAGTACACCCCTGTCATGGTACTGGTTGTCTCCATCCAGTTCACATTTGATGTTATACCCTGGTCCGCCCCCGCCGGTACCCTCCGGGCAGCCACCCTGGATGACGAAGTCAGGAATTACCCTGTGAAAAGTGAGCCCATTATAAAAACCTGATTTGGAGAGCTTAATGAAATTGTCTACTGTATTGGGAGCGTCATCTTCGTAGAAGTCAACTTTCATTATTCCTTTTTCTGTGTGTATTTCTGCAGTTTTCATTTCTGTTTCATTTATGATTATTATCAGGGAACAAATTTAGGATTTTGTCTCAGAATTCTCCCCCTGTGGTTCTGAAGTGCTTATTTAAATTATCCGACTTGGTAAATATGCAGTGAAAACAGGTACTATCCGGTATTTATTAATTGGCATTGGTTTTTTTTTTAATTTTGCATGAAAATTAATTGTAAATACAAAAACCATTACCATGAAAAAGAATTCATTCATACTTGCAGCAATCATATTTGTAGCCTCGTCCTGCAGTGGAGTTAAAGTAACAACGGACGTTGACAAGACTGCTGATTTTACAAAATATCAGACTGTTAGTTATCTGGGATGGCAGGAAGACATTGGCAAGGTGATTAACGAATTTGACCAGGAGAGGATCCGGTCGGCCTTGAAGACAGAAATGGATAAAAGGAACATAAAGGTCGTAGATCAGGACGGAGACATGGTTCTCTCCATATACCTTGTTTCAGACAAGAAGACCAGCGTGACAGCCTATAATAATTATTACGGAGGTGTCGGTCGTGGATATGGCCGCCGGGGCAGAGGAGGCTGGGGAATGGGTCATTCGACCACGACCTATTCAGAGTCAGATTATGTACAGGGCACTATGGTTGTAGATGTTTTTGACCTGCAGTCTAAAAACCTGGTGTGGCAGGGAGTTGGAGTTGGTACCATTCAGGAAAAACCTGAGAAGAGAGAAAAATCCTTGCCGAAGGCAGTTGCTACAGTTCTGAAGGATTTCCCGATCGCTCCGGTCAAATAATTTCAGTATAGAACCATTCAATCGTATTGTGATGGGGCTGTCTCAAAACAAACTGAGATGGCCCTTTTTTTAGTTAAACGTCATGGTCTGGTTTAGCCAAGTCATGACATGGACGATCGGAAGTAAGGCTCCTTATTAGCCTGTAATCCTATACCGGTATTTTCATTTCATTCAACGTAGTTCATTAGGATAAAAGGATACCTTTGTATGGATTAACCGGAATATAAATCATCATGGATCTTAAAAAAGTTAAATTCCCAAAAGGGATTGATACAAGTTTCATTGATAATGTGAGGGTAAGGGTACGTGACTATTTCGATGAACATCAGATCTCCCGGTATGGGAATGCTGGCATGGTATGGAAAACAGTATTCATGCTGTCGTTATATTTTGTTCCCTATGGGATTATGGTATCCGGACTTATCCAGGATCTCTGGATGCTACTCGTAGGTTGGATCCTGATGGGATTTGGCATGGCAGGCATAGGACTTTCCATAATGCATGATGCCAATCACCGGTCTTACTCCAGCAACCAGGCATCAAATAAGTTTATTGGATCTGTTCTCAACCTTGTTGGAGGATTCGCTCCAAACTGGCAGATACAGCACAATACCCTGCATCATGGATTTACGAATATTGATGGCTATGATGAAGATATCGATCCGGGTAATGTACTGCGCCTTTCCCCTTCAAAACCCAGGTATCGGATACACAGGTACCAGCATATTTATGCCTGGTTTTTATATGGACTGATGACCTTTACCTGGGTGATGGACAAGGATTTCAGCCAGCTTAACCGGTACCGGAAAGAGGATTTGCTCAAGCTTCTTAATAAATCTTACCAAAGACTTCTTTCATAACTGATTTTTTCAAAAATTCAATACTTTGCTTATATACTGGCCATTCCAATTATAGTGCTTCCGGTAACCTGGTGGTGGATTCTGATAATGTTTTTTATAATGCATTTTATCTGCGGATTTACGCTGACCATTATCTTCCAGTCAGCGCATGTGGTTCCAACTTCTGCATATCCCCGGCCCGATAACGAGGATAAATTACCCGATAGCTGGGCC
>JAZGGT010000560.1:0-7366 GCA_036480555.1 Bacteroidales bacterium
GTGCCGTCAATGTGCAGCCAGGAGTTTTGAATGTATTCAATTTCCCCTATAACTATCCATTTATTTTTTATGATGCTGATTCCACGGTTTTTGAAGTGATGTCTTACCTTGTCACGGAAGACCTGGATTATAAATTCAATGACACGGTAAGAAGGTTCCAGGAATTCTTTAACTACTATGCCTATGATGATGGTTCGGCAGAGAATGGATACGGCCTCCGTGGTGCAGGAACCGCCAATGCAACTGTGGCCTACCAGTTCAATACTTATAAAAAAGATACCCTGCGCGGGGTAAAGATGTTTTTTAACCGCACGAAGGATGATGCCTCGCAAGATTATTTTCGAATCGGGGTATGGAATCATGATAAATCCACCTCCGGTCCGGGTGAGCTCATCTATTCCACCGAACCGGTTCAACCACAATATGAGGATGAACTGAATAAATTTATCACCTATGAGATAAATGATACCATCCTGGTCCTTGATGATGAATTTTATGTAGGCTGGATAAAGACCACTGAAAATATCCTGAACGTCGGGTTTGACCGCAATACGGTGAACAATGATAAGATCTTCTACAACCTGGGACAGGGATGGCTGAATTCAGGTTTCAGCGGTTCCCTGATGATCAGGCCCATCATGGGGAAGGCCTTACCATCGAATCCGGTTGGGATTGAGCATTCTCCTGAAAAAATATTTAAGATCTACCCGAACCCTGCAAGTACTTATTTTACGCTCGATCTGCAGGATGTCGTGAATCCTGCCGATTGGTCAATCACCCTTTATGATCTGCAGGGCAAAACTGTTTACATCAACAGGGCAGACCAGCAGCAGCACCGGGTCAGTCATCTGCCAACAGGCATCTATATTTTGAGGTTAGACCATAATGGGATCTTCAAGGCCAGCCGGAAACTAATGATTGCTCGCTAAATGGAAGAACTTTTTGAACATCACAGGATTGTGGTGGACAAGGGCCAGCAGGTAATGCGAATTGACAAGTATCTGGTGAACCGGATGGTGAATACCTCACGCAGCAAGATCCAGGCCGCCGCCGAGGCCGGTAACATTCTTGTCAATGAACTGGCCGTAAAGTCAAACTATAAAATCAAGCCCGAAGAAGTAATCTCCATAGTACTCCCACACCCCCCGAGGGATACTGAGATCCTGCCCGAAGACATCCCTCTTGATGTTATATTTGAGGACGAGCATATCCTGGTCATCAATAAAACTGCCGGATTGGTAGTGCATCCCGGGGTGGGTAATTACACAGGCACCCTGATCAATGCCCTCTACTATTACTTCAGGGATCTGCCCCTGTTCCAGACCGGGGATATGAGGCCCGGACTGGTGCACAGGCTCGATAAAAATACCTCCGGCATCTTGCTTATTGCGAAGACTGAACTTTCCCTTAACAGGCTGGCAAAGCAATTCTTTGACCGTACCACCAGCCGGAAATACATGGCCCTTGTATGGGGAAGCCTCGATGAAGAGGAAGGCAGGATAGAGGGACATATCGGACGGGATATCAAAGACCGGAAGAAAATGACCGTCTTTTCCGATGGATCCCAGGGAAAACCTGCAGTGACCCATTACAAACTGCTTGAACGATTGGGATACCTCAGCCTTGTGGAATGCCGGCTTGAAACCGGCCGGACCCACCAGATCCGGGTACATTTCAAGCATATCCGGCATCCGCTTTTCAATGATGACACCTATGGAGGGGACCAGATCCTGAAGGGGACCACCTTTACCAAATACAAACAATTCGTGCAGAATTGCTTCCAGGTCCTCCCCCGCCATGCACTGCATGCCAAATCCCTGGGATTCGAGCATCCGGCGACCGGTGAGAAAATGTTCTATGACTCGGAACTACCCGAAGATATGAAGCAGGTTATTGAAAAATGGCGGAGGTACACGGGGGGCCGGACCGGGGAATAAAAGCTTAAAAACAGTATATTTGTTGATATCAACCCCCACTCCTGGAAATGAAAAAAAACATAGCCATCATCACCGGAGGTGATTCATCAGAACTGGTCATATCATTGAAAAGCGCCGGACAGGTAATGCAGCATATAGACAGGGATAAGTATGAACCATACCTTGTCTACATCCGGGAGGATGACTGGCATGTCAAAACAGGCCCTGATGATAAAGTTCTGATTCCTGTTGACAAAAACGATTTCAGTTTCAACCTGGACGGCCGGGAGATCCGGTTTGATTATGCCTTCATCTCAATGCACGGTCCCCCGGGCGAAGACGGCAAGCTCCAGGCATATTTTGATCTGCTGCATATTCCTTACTCCTCCTCCGGGGTACTATCACTGGCCCTCTCATTCAACAAATATGCCTGCAAGAATATCCTGAGCCAGGCCGGGATACTTTCAGCGGATGCATTCCTGATTAGAAAATCAATGAAATGGGATGCTGACACAATCATCAACAGGACCGGTCTTCCCTGTTTTATCAAGCCCAATTCCGGAGGTTCTAGTTTCGGTGTATCCAAGGTAAACAAGGCCGAAGAACTCGAAGCTGCCGTTCACGTAGCCCTTGAAGAAGATAGCGAGGTCCTGGTAGAATCATTCATTCCCGGCAGGGAGTTCACTTGTGGAGCCTTAAGGACCGGAGGCAGGGAGTTTACCTTTCCGGTTACCGAGGTCATATCGAAAAATGAATTTTTCGATTATGAGGCCAAATATACAGAAGGCATGGCCACGGAAATAACCCCTGCTGAAATCCCAGAGGAACTGACACGCAAATGCCAGTCCATGACCGCTGAGATTTATGATGTGCTGGACTGCAGGGGACTGGTACGGATTGATTTTATCATCAATGATGGAGAGTTGTATTTCCTGGAAGTAAACGGGATTCCAGGGATGAGCAAGATGAGTATCATACCCATACAGTTAAGAACCCTTGGCCACACGGAAAAGGAGATCTACAACCTCATCATAGAAAATTCAATCTAACCTTCTTATTTTAAGGATTTTAACTGTCGGATCCAGGTATTGTCCCTCTACGGGCAGCTGATGGATCTTTATGACTACATCCATGCCAGCTATGACCTTCCCAAAAGCAGCAAATCCCTGTTCGTCCGGGTTTCGCCTCCCCTGATAATCCAGCTCGGGCTGGTCTCCTACACAGATAAAAAATTCACTGGTGGCAGTGCCCGGATGCCAGCGGGCCATGGATATCACCCCATCCTTATGCAGGATACCGGTCTGGTCTGTTGTTTCATGAGTAATGGGCGGCAGCATGGCCGGATGATCGTCCTTGTAGAGCCCTCCCTGTATGACTGCAATCCTGATGCTGTCACCAGGTTGGTTATCGCTCCTGACTATCCTGTAAAAAACCGCCCCTTCAAACCGGTTTTCATCAATGTAAGTGAGAAAATTGGAAGCAGTCACCTGCGCTTTGTCCGGGTACACCTCGAGAGTGATCTCTCCCATTTCGGTTTCCATCAGGATCCTGGGATATGGTGTGCCACAAGCGCTCAGCAAAAATACCAGCAAAAAAATATGTGTCAGGTTTTTCATAACATGCTTAGACTTATTATTTGCTCCATCCTAAATATACTCTTTTCAGGTCAGACAATGATTTTTCCACCCTTCCGCCATTAAGGGATGCTAGTAAAATTATCCATTAAAAACTTAATGCTATGAAAAGAGGTATCAACAAAGTAACCCTGGTCGGCCATGTAGGCGAAGATCCCAAGATCAACCAGATCAATGACGATGTAAAGGTGGCCCGCTTCCCGCTTGCCACCAATGAATTTTATGTGGACAAGGAAGGGAATGAAGTGCAGAAAACCCAATGGCACACCATCGTGGTATGGAACAAGGTGGCCGGGATCATTGAAGAATATGTGAAAAAAGGGGATCCGCTCTATGTGGAAGGCAAGATCCAGAATTCCACCTGGGAGGATAACGAAGGAAAAAAGAGATTCACAACGGAAATCAATTGCGACAATTTCCTTTTCCTCTCTCCCCAGACCCAGCCTGTTGAAGAATAACAACTGTCATACTATTCCAGCTTGAGGCCGCATCCTGCGATCTCAAGCTGGGAATTGCATTATACGTACTTTATTTGTATTTTTGTACGTATAATGTTATGCAATGAATGCCAAACTTACGTTAAAGCTAGACAACAAAGTGATCGCCCGAGCTAAAAAATATGCTAAAAAACGCAATACCAGTCTCTCGAAAATGATAGAGTCCTATCTTGATTCAGTGACCAGTGAAGACAGCTCGGGAATTGAAATAACACCATTGGTTGAAAATCTGAGTGGGGTTATTAAACTTCCGGCTGATTATGATCACAGGAAGGATTATACTGATTACCTGGATCAAAAATATTCATGAAACAAATCCTTCTGGATACAAATATTGTTTTGGATCTGCTTGCCCGGAGAATGCCATTCTATAATGATGCGGCCGAGCTTTTTTCCTTAGCAGACAAGAAAACAATCAGACTTTCTCTTTCTTCCCTCTCCTTGGCCAATATTCACTATGTACTAAAAAAGCTAAAACCTGAACAGGAAGCAAGGAATATCATTCGGAACTTTAAAATTCTGGTCCAGGTATTATCCTTTGATAATAAAATTGTTGATCTGGCGCTTAATTCTGATTTTAAAGATTTCGAGGATGCTATTCAATATTTCACAGCAATCGAGAATGACAAGGAGCTGATTGTTACAAGGAACATGTCTGGCTACCGTGAAAGTAAAATACCGGTCATGACCGCCCGGGAATTCATCAAATCTTTCTTGTGATCGATACTGAAAGCATGATGGTCACCGGGGAACATCATCCTGATCGCGCTTTATTTTAAATGGGAACAACATGGGGACTTTCTTCATATACGACCTGTACTCATCACCAAACCTTTGAGTGAGCAGCTTCTCCTCATACCGGGAAATATAATGGTAAAAGGTGACGATAATAACAAGCAAGGCTGCAGATGCAAGGGAGAGGGTCAGGCAGATCATTCCTGCATAACCAAGAATCGCCCCCAGGTATATGGGATGTCGAACTACGGAGAATACACCCCCGGTGATAACATGTGGAGTTTCCTGGGGCTTACCGAATACGGTCCTCAGACCTGACTGTTCCAGGTAAAAAGTGAAAATCAGCAGTATGGCCCCTACAGGGAATCTGATGAACCAGGGTATACTCTCAGCCAGAGATGTGGAAAATCCCAGCACAAATGAATCAAGTATCCAGACGGCTATGAATACTACTATAAAGATGACCTGGATGGTGTCACCCAGTCTGTGTTCACCGGTTAGGTCTTCCCTGCCGGCATGCCTTCCGTGATGATGCCCTTTTAAGTTTTCTGAAGCCATGATATCGGGTTTATAATTTCATTATTAGAGACGCTCTCTGCTAAAAAATATTTTATCAACCTTCTTTCCTGATGGACTGGATCTTCCAGTAGGTCAGGCTGCGCCAGAGCCATTCAACCGGACCGAACCTGTATCTTTTCATCCAGATCCAGGTCAGGGTCATTTGTACCGCCCAGACAACAGGAACAATCAATATCTGCTGCCATCTCTCCAAATTTCCATAAAGTCCCAGTCCATATCCGTAAAATATATAAGTACAAGCCAGGGTTTGGAATAGATAATTGGAAAGGGCAGTCCGGCCCACCAATCCAAGGATCTTCCGTAATCCCGATAGTACACCAGCTTTGCATATAAGCATGATGACAGAGATATATGCCAGGCTGATCCCAAGGCTGCCCCAGTAATTGAATTGTGAACCAAACCATATGGAGTAATCATGGAACCATTCATGTTTGAAATTCTGCAGTATACCATAGATGATCAATGGAAGTCCCAAAATCAGTCCAAGGAGCATGGAGGCCAGATAGGTTTTCACGGATCTTCTTGCAGACAAAAAATTCCATTTATACAATGCCATACCCAGGAGCATGATGCCCCCCGTTGGCCAACACCTGGCCAATGAGCCAGACCCATTTATTAACACCAGTGAGGTCGCCATATGCGGCAGGATTTATATAGGCCGCACCTATCATGGAAAAACTCTGGATATTCATGATCAGGATCCCAAGAATAGCGAAACCTCTCAACACATCAAGAGATTGAATGCGATCGGTAGCCTGGACAGGTGAAATTCCGGTGAGGGAAGGTTTTATTTCTGTCATCACAGGATTGTTGAGAGGTTTTTATCTCCCGGTATTCATCCTGATCTCCTTTAACTCTTTCAGCATCTCCTGCCACAGATCAGTATCTGCTGGTTTTTCACTTTCCCGGGTTGTCACAGTCCCGGACACCGGATGCAGCTTCTTTACCCTTTCCCGTAATTCAGTATGCAACTGCTCATAGTTGATCAGTCCCGCCAGGTTCCCTTCATACTGCGAGGAGGATGAAATATGTTTCCCTGCAGTCTGGATCTTGATGGATCCAATGTCAAGGAACCTGTCATAAAGTGTCCTGACGAGTGCAAAATCGGTAATAGCCCGGAAGGGTATGTTTTGCTGGGTTTTGGTCAATATCCCTTTATGTATGCATACGCGGTCCTCATAGATTCTGTATTCCAGGTTCTTATACCAGAAATACAGAATCGTGTAGCCAATTACCCACAATGCCAGGATGATAGCCAGGATTACTATCCATAGGATTTCAGAAGCCTGCATATCTCCATCTACAAGGTATACTATCAGATGTATTATGGCAGCGAGTAATGCAAAAATTGCTGATACGGTTACGAAGATCCAGATTCCTTTAATAAGGTATTTTCTGTCAGGTTTCAGAGGTTTTTCCATGATGGTTCAATTTTAATACAAATGTCGTTTCTTCTTTGACAACTAAAGTTAATCAGAATATTGAAAACATGAAAAACCCTTTAGGGCTTACAAGTTACACGCTTGAATTCCAATAATGCTTAACTTAGATGGCAGGATCCCCAGACTGCTGATCGTACCCAGGGGCCAAAAATTATAAACCAATGAAAACCAACAGAAGATCTTTCATCAGGAAATCCGCCGGCGCAGCCGGAGCCTTAACCCTCATTAAACTGCTGAATGATTCGGGCAATGTCTATTCCATGGCTGATATGAAGGCCAACCTGCCCGAACCATCAGGAGATGTGACAAGCGACAGGAACTTCTGGTTGTATATCAAGAACTGTTATACTTCCTCACCCAATATAATGAACCTGAACAACGGCGGGGTCTGTCCACAGCCGAAAGTCGTACAGGAAGCATTTGAGAGTTATAACAGGTTCAGCAACGAGGGTCCCGCCTATTATATGTGGAATGTGGTCGGAAAGGGCCGGGAAACTGTACGCCAGGATCTTGCGGCCATATCGGGTTGCTCCAGTGAAGAAGTAGCCATTGTCAGGAATACA
>JAZGGT010000561.1:0-2144 GCA_036480555.1 Bacteroidales bacterium
ATCCTTCTCCGGGGCATGTTTGGGCAATATGTACCCCGGGAGAGAGGGTTTTCCTTGGCTTTGATCCTTCTTAAAATTAGTCTTTTCTACCTGGGCATTCTTGCAAAAATCGATCAATACCGGTCCAGGACGACCACTGCGAGCAATGTGAAAGGCTTTTTGCACAACCTGAGCGACTTCATCAGCCCTGGTGATCAGGAAGTTGTGTTTGGTGATCGGCAAGGTGATACCAGTGACATCAATTTCCTGAAAGGCATCTTTACCGAGTAGATGGGAATGAACTTGTCCGGTTATACAAACCAATGGAGAGGAGTCAAGCATAGCGGTGGCAATGCCGGTCACCAGGTTGGATGCACCAGGACCTGAAGTAGCCATTGCTACCCCCACCTTGTCTGAGGTTCGGGCATATCCATCAGCCATATGAGCAGCACCCTGTTCGTGGCGGGCAAGCACATGATGCACAGGGTATCTCAGCATGACGTCGTAAACAGGCATGATTGCTCCCCCTGGATAACCAAATACAACCGTTACTCCCTCACGGACAAGGCTTTCCCATAATATCTCTGCTCCTGATAATTCCATATCCACTTCTCCTTTAGAGCGAATAAAAAATAATAAATATTCCTATAACTATCAAATTAAAACCGCACCACGATTAGCGCTGGAGACAATACGTGAATATCGGCGCAGCCAGGAACTAGTCGTGGACGATTGAAAGGGTGATAATGCCTGTAAACGGTTTTTGATTTCTTCATCACTTAAGCGGACATTCAGCGAGTGTGTATCCAGATCAAATATGATCTCATCTCCATCCTGAAGAGCTGCAATTGGACCCCGGGCAGAAGCTTCCGGACTGATATGGCCGATACAGGCTCCCCGGGTACCTCCTGAAAAACGACCATCTGTAATCAGAGCAACCTTCTCACCCAACCCCATACCAACAATTGCTGCTGTCGGGGAGAGCATCTCCTGCATGCCTGGTCCTCCTTGTGGTCCTTCATAACGAATAACAACCACATCCCCTTCCTGCACCTGGTGATTGAGAATCCCGTCCAGAGCCTCATCCTGACTCTCGTAAATACGGGCAGGACCGGAGTGACTACGCATTGAGGCGGAAACCCCGCCAGACTTAACCACACTCCCTTCTGGAGCTAAATTTCCGAATAGGATAGCTAATCCCCCCTGATTATTGTGGGGATCCACATGAGGGCGAATGACATCAGTATCCCGAATTTCTTTATCCGTAATCGAGCTGCCGAGAGTCGTCCCTGCCACCGTAGGGCGGTCCAGATGGACACAAATCCCTCCTTTGGCAAGTTCATTTAAGATGGCGGGGACTCCTCCGGCATCGTGCAGATCTTCCATATGCCAGGGGCCCGAAGGGCTGATCTTGCAGAGATGGGGAACTTCCCCGGCTATCCGATTAATCCGCTCCAAGTTATAGTCAATTCCAGCTTCGTGGGCTAAAGCCAGTGTATGCAGAACAGTATTTGTACTGCCACCAAAGGCCATATCAAGAGCAAACGCGTCATCGATGGCTTCAGCCGTGACTATTTTCCGGGGTGTAAGGTTTGTTTCGACAAGATCCAGAATCTTACTCGCTGCATGAACAGCAAGGGTTTCCCGTTCCTCCGTGCCTGCCAGTGCCGTACCATTGAAAGGTAATGCTAACCCCAACACCTCTAGCAGACAGTTCATTGAATTTGCAGTAAATAATCCAGAACAAGAACCGCAGCCAGGGCAGGCATATCTTTCCAGGGTATTCAATTGATCTTCAGTGATGATACCTGCTTGATATGCACCTACCCCTTCAAAAACTGAAACCAGGTCAACCACATCTCCTTCTGGTGTTTTTCCAGCCTTCATTGGTCCACCAGAAATGAAAATGGCCGGGACATCTACCCTTAATGCTGCCATAGCCATCCCGGGCACGATCTTATCGCAGTTTGGAATGCAGACCATACCATCGAATTGGTGAGCCTGGATCATAGTTTCAACGCTGTCAGCGATTAGCTCACGAGATGGAAGGCTGAACTTCATACCGGCGTGCCCCATAGCAATCCCGTCATCCACGCCAATAGTATTGAACTCAAAGGGTACGGCGCCTGCTGCCCGGACAGCATTCTTGATCAGCCGTCCAAAAT
>JAZGGT010000562.1:0-3023 GCA_036480555.1 Bacteroidales bacterium
GGAAGGCAGGGGACTGAATGGCCATTCGTAATAGGTTACAGTTGTGACAGCATCTACTCCTGGGTTCAAGAGAGCCACTCCCCTACCTGACAGGCAAATAAATGCAATAGTGTCTGGCCCCGGAGCAATGTCTGTTACAGGATATTCCTTGATTAAATCATTTTCATCACTGTCCATCCAATTGCCATCGTACTGGATGGATATACCACCATCTGTACCATACCATGTAACATTTTCATTGTCATGTGTGATTGATGTGACAATGTCACCGGCCAAGCTGGAATTTGATGATAATAATATTTGAATGGATTGAATCAAATTGCTGACTTTGTTAAGTAAACCAACACCTTTTCTTGTGGCAATCAACAGTTGTGGACCGCCTCCGTCATTTCTTCCGTAAATATCATTGATTTGATTTTCAGGCAGCCCGTCCCCGACGTCATAATTCTTAAAGCTTGAACCATCATAAGCCGACAACCCGCTTTCTGTCCCAAACCATTTGATGCCCTCCTCATCAATGTAAATCGAAGTAACATGGTTGCCTGCGATGTATTCCTGGACTACAGGTTCATCATTATCACTACACCGTGTAAATATAAAAAGTGCTAAAAGGACAAGGCAATATTTTCTGTATACCAGGTAGATCACTGTAATATCTGTATCCGCCTTGAATCAAGCTTAATGCCGGAAGGCGAATCAATCTTGATGGTCGCAATATAAATCCCCCCTGGCAAATAGGAGCCGTTGGCACCCCTACCGTCCCAATTCACTATATATTCCCCCGGCGTATAAGCGCGATCTGCCAGGGTACTGACCAGCTGTCCGCGCAAGTCATAAACATCCAACTTTACTATTGCCCGTTCATTGATAACGAATCTCAGGTTCACTTCTTCCATGAAGGGATTGGGATATGCTTCAATTATTTTATCTAGGACAGCCTGTTTTTCCTCAACATTAACCGTTGAAGCAACCAGTACAGCAGGAATGCTCACCAGTTCTATCCCCTGATCCAGTCCCAGGTTCCTGGAATACTGTTTGGTTTCGGCTCCATTCCAGTGTTCATGTGCTCCGAGACTTGTTAAAGGTACTCCGTCATTTTCAGGATCATAGGTGATATTTTCAGGCCATTTTGACGGGTCGGCTGCCTGTTCAAGATAATCATCAACACCCTGGGCCATATTGGGGAAATTAATTGTCCGGTTATTCCCCCTGGAATCCTTGACTGTTTTGTTAAGGTATTCTGTCCTCAGGAAATCGAAGCAAACGGATTCCAGGGCTACCTGGTCCAACGAGGCAAACAGCGATGAGGTCCAGTCCCCCGAGAACGGCTCCATATTCCACTTATCGGCTGGCCAGGTGGCCTCCGGACCGGCATATAATCCATCCACGAGGATGAGCATAGTGTTCCTGCCAATTAATTCGTGGCCCATCAGGTCAACCTGCACCCTGTACATACCTAAAGTGGTTCGCGTAGGAGGTCCTTCAAGCGGAGCAACAAGTCCCTCGTGCAAGTGACCGGCTCCACCACGTGTATGTGATCCGAAATGGTTTTTTGCAGATATTGTAATACCTGCTCTTGCATGTGCCTTCAGGGTGGGAATGTTAATCATATAGTCTGCGTTTTCCATGACAGTATATAACCTGTCGGAAACAGCGCCTGTCATCACCGTACCCTTATCCGAATAAAAAATTACTGGTTTGTCCCCGGCCACCACTTGTGTTCTGCCCGCTCCACCTGCACCGCCAATATAATTAATGTCCGGGAATTCATTGTGCCATAAATCATAGGCATGCTTGTAAATATGTTTCATGGGATCTCCGACCCAGATATTCTGCTGGCGGGCCCCCACAACATTCACAAGTTGCCTCAGCATGGCAAGGACAACATGGGGGTTGGTCTCTGCGATGTAGCTGCTGCTTGTTCGAACTGAAAAATCTCCCAGAATATATGAACCCCCTGGATACCCCCATGTACTTCCTGCATTAATCTTAAGAAAGATATCCTCATGCACCACATAATCCCATTCCGGTTCATCCCATTTCATGCCGTTGAAATGCATGAACATGGCCGACCATGCTGCCGCATCATTTTCTGTTCCAGTCAATTTCTGAAGAACATCAGACACCATTCTGTCAATCACTTCCTGGTCATTGTTCTTGGCATAAAAATATGCATCATCTCCGGAGTTGGTACAATGCTCGTTAGTGGATGCGGAATCCCAGGCCCAGACTACACGTCCTGGGTAAATACCGATACCTTCACCCATTGCTTCGTTTGCAGTATGAACCGCAAGGCTGCCTTCAGCATTGGCTCTTACGCTGACCGGATTGCTTCCCAGGAAAAGCAGCGAAGAAAGTGCAGTTGCAACAATTAGGGCACTTCCAGCCAGGTACATCGATTTTTTAAATTTCCTTCCGGCCAGCCTTATTGCTAAACTGGCAGTCAGGAGAGTGATCAGGTACATTACAAAACCTGACATAAATGGTGCAGCAGTTTTCATACATGGGTATGCTGCCCTGCTTGGTTTGGGAATGACCCTGACAAGGAACCAGATGGTTGAGATTATGCCCATAATGAGAAACAGGATCTTAAATGGGATTTTTATCCTTCTGAAGAAAAGGTAAATACCCTGGAGTTTTTTAGGATAGTTCATTTTGATATTTTTTTCTAATGTAAAATTCTTCTATAGATCACTAATTGTTTATGTTTAATTCTTACCAGGGATCGCATTTGTTACAAAATTAGAGTAATTAAAGTACTGTATCTCAGGTCTCGTTCGCAAATTAGTCCTCTATATTATCAACTCTTATAATTGCATACTTGCGAAGTAGGAGACATCAGGGCGAATTCGTAATATTGACTGAAATTTGAAAGATAATCCACCATTCGATATAAATTAACATCCAATGAACAGGCTTACCTCGTTACTGTTCCTGGCTAGCATCCTGCATGCATGCAACAATCCACCAGGAAAGAAAACAGGCAATCCTGGGATAAAAGAGGCAAGCATGGACCAGACTGA
>JAZGGT010000563.1:0-9600 GCA_036480555.1 Bacteroidales bacterium
AGACCGGTGACCCTGGAAGATTTCTTGGGGCAGGAGCACCTTGTCGGTAAAGGCGCCGTGATCCGGAAGATGATCGAATCAGGATCCGTGGCCTCGTTTATTTTATGGGGCCCCCCGGGTGTTGGAAAAACAACCCTGGCAAGGATCATAGCCAACCAGCTTGACAGGACATTCTACCAGTTGAGCGCGGTTCAGTCCGGCGTCAAAGATGTCCGTGAGACCATTGAAAAATCCCGGAAACAGCAGTTCTTTAACAAGCCTAATCCAATACTGTTTATTGATGAGATACATCGTTTCAGTAAATCACAGCAGGATTCCCTGCTTGGTGCTGTTGAACAGGGCATCGTCATCCTGATAGGGGCAACCACCGAGAATCCTTCTTTCGAAGTGATATCCCCTCTGCTGTCACGATGCCAGGTGTACATCCTTAATTCCCTGTCAAAAGATGATCTGTTGGGTCTGATCGATAAGGCCCTCAAGAAGGATATTTTACTGAAGAAACTGAATATCAATATTGCTGAGAACGAGGCCTTGCTGAGGTTGTCAGGTGGGGACGCAAGAAAATTGCTCAATATCATGGAGCTGATCATCAATGCTGAGATTTCAGGAGGGAAGGATATTCCGAAAGAGATCCTGGTGAGCGATCAATCCGTTCTCGACAATATCCAGGAGAATATCGCCCTATATGATAAAAATGGGGAGCAACATTACGACATCATCTCTGCTTTTATCAAAAGCATCCGGGGGAGTGATCCCAATGCCGCCGTGTACTGGCTGGCCAGGATGATCGAGGGAGGTGAAAAACCGGAATTCATAGCCCGCAGGCTTGTGATACTGGCTGCTGAGGATATCGGCCTGGCCAACCCAAATGCCCTTTTACTGGCTACCAATTGTTTCCAGGCTGTACATCTGGTTGGCTGGCCCGAATCCCGCATCATCCTTTCAGAGGCAGCCATCTACCTGGCAACATCACCCAAAAGCAATGCCTCGTATATGGCCATTAATGAAGCCCAGGAACTGGTCAGGAAGACCGGTGACCTCAGTGTTCCCCTTCACATCCGTAACGCCCCGACAAAGTTGATGAAAGAACTGGGGTATGGTGATGATTATAAATACGCACATAGTTACGAGGGTAACTTTGTGGAAAGTGAATTCCTGCCGGAGGACCTCAGCGGGAAAAAACTCTACGATCCGCAGAGCAATGCCAGGGAATCTGAAATCCGGGAGAGGTTAAGAAATTGGTGGAAAAAGAAATACGGATATTAGCTATTTATATCTATTTTTAGTGTCCTTCAATGAGCTAATATAGACCAGCATGCTAGAAAACCTGCCATATGTAAAACATACTGAATCGGGCCAGTTCTTCCTGATTGCCGGTCCATGTGTGGTTGAAGATGAAGCCCTCTGTTTCCAGGTAGCTGAGCGGGTTGCCGGTATTTGCGACAAACTGGAGATCCCTTACATATTCAAAGCCTCCTATCGCAAAGCTAACAGGTCACGTTCTGATTCATTCACCGGGATTGGAGACCTGGCCGCACTGGATATCCTGCGTAAGGTTCGGAACCGGCTCAAAATACCTGTAATTACAGATATACATGCCCCGGAAGAAGCTGCCATCGCAGCAGAATATGTTGACATCCTCCAGATCCCTGCCTTTTTGAGCCGACAGACTGATCTGCTCATTGCTGCCGCGGAAACTGGTAAATTTGTAAACATCAAAAAGGGACAGTTCATGGCACCTGCCTCCATGAAGTTCGCAGTTGAGAAAGTGGCTGCTCAGGGTAACAGGAAGATTCTGCTAACTGAACGTGGTACAATGTTTGGGTACAGGGACCTGATTGTTGATTTCAGGGGGATCATCGAGATGCAGCATACAGGTTATCCGGTGGTGCTTGATATAACACATTCACTGCAGCAACCAAACCAGGAGAGCGGGGTCAGCGGCGGCCTTCCCGAAATGATTGAAACACTTGCCAGGGCCGGCATTGCAGCAGGAGCTGATGGCATCTTCCTGGAAACACATCCTGATCCTGCAATTGCCCTTTCTGACGGTGCCAATATGCTTGAACTCTCCGGTATCGAAAACATGCTTCAGAAGCTCAAGCTGCTGAGAGAAGCTGTTATTAAACTGAAAACCCAATAACCAGATTGTCATTTTACAAAACCTAAAATCATGAAAAAGACCATTCTTATCATAATAAGCCTTGCAGTTTTTACCGTGGGATCTGCTTATGCTCAGGATCTGCAGAAAATTCTCGATAAATATTTCAAAACCATAGGACAGGAAAAAATATTAAAAGTTGAAACAATTGTATCCACAGGCAAGACACTACAAATGGGAATGGAAATGCCGTTTAAAACCATAACCAAACGGCCCAATAAGGCTTATATGGAGGTAGATATCCAGGGAGTCAAGATGGTGATGGCGTTTGACGGGAAAAATGGCTGGGCGATCCAGCCATGGACAGGATCTCAAGAACCTGTAGATCTGCTGGGACCGGAACTTCGGCCTATGAGAGAGATGTCAGACATGGATGGAAGCCTGTGGAATTATGTAGACAAGGGACATCAAATTGAACTATTGGGCACTGAAGAAATGGAAGGCACCAAAGTATATGTTCTTAAGGTCACCAGGAAAGATGGAGATATTTCCCACTATTACCTTGATTCAGAGAAATATGTAATGCTGAAATTGATCTATAGTATGGTGATCAATGGGCAGGAAACTGAGATGGTATTTTTAATGAGTAACTACCAGGATGTTGAGGGCTATATCATGCCCTTCAAAACCGAGCAGAGATTCGACGGACAATCTGATATGACCATCACATTCGATGAGGTGAAGTTCAATGTGGATATCGATGATGCTGTATTCCTCAAGCCTGCCCCAGCCGACCCTGAAAACTAATTGGACAGGAGCCCTTTTCGGGGGCTCCTGTTATTTCTTCAGCAAGTCTGTAAGCCGGGTTCTGTATCCTGGTCGTCCCCTGTGGGGCCGGCTCCGGGATCTCTATCATTTATCTGATCGACCTACCCCCCGACATCGGGCGAGCAACCCTTATCAGCCGGTATACATGGTCTTTCAGCCCAAAAGGCGGACGGCCTCCGGTGTTGCCACAGGGACCGGTGAGATCTTACCTCACCTTCTCACCCTTACCCCTTCTGACGAATCAGTACGGGGCGGTTATTTTCTTCTCCGCTGCTATACCCTCACGGACATCTTTCTCCCGAAAGTATGGCGCTCTGTGCTGCCCGGACTTTCCTCTCTTTATATCCCGTTGCCGGGATCCAAAGAACGATAGAACGTCCTGCTGAATTGCTGCAAAAGTACAAAATTTTCAAATAATTATAGGTAGGTTTGGAACTATAAGTTTGGTGCTTATAGTTCCAAATCGTTGCATGGAGAGTCTGACGTATATATTGCCAGAGAATTTTATCGCAAAATACCCCCTGGATCAGAGAAATAGTTCCAAACTATTAATCTATCAACGGGGTCAGGTTTCCCACCGGATTTTCAGGGACCTTCCCGCGTTGCTTCCGGAAGGTTTACTGATGGTTTTCAATGATACAAGAGTGGTTCAGGCCCGCTTGCTGTTTGAAAAATCCACCGGCTCCAAGATTGAGATTTTCTGCCTCGAACCCCATGAACCTGCTGAATATTACCAGGCATTTCAGCAGACTTCAGAAAGTACCTGGAAATGCCTGGTAGGGAATGTGAAAAAATGGAAATCAGGTTCATTAAGCCTGGAGGTAGGATTGGGCCACTCAGGGCAAAAGAGGATCATCGAACTCAATGCTGAAAAAACCGGCAGGGACAAGGATGCATTTCTCATCAGGTTTCAGTGGGATCCCGGGGATGTTACTTTCGGTGAGATCCTGGAAGAGGCCGGCCATACCCCTATCCCACCCTACCTGAAAAGGGATGCAGAACCCCGTGACAGGCAGACTTATCAGACTGTTTATTCTTTAATCGAAGGTTCCGTGGCTGCACCGACAGCGGGATTGCATTTTACGGATGCTGTGCTTGAGCAGATCGACAGGAAAGGGATCAACCGACTTAACCTTACGCTGCATGTAGGCGCCGGTACTTTCCAACCTTTATCGACGGATGATCCGGCGAAACATCCCATGCATGTCGAACATTTTTATGTGAGCCGGCGTGCTTTACAGGCTTTGTTGGATCACGAGGGAGATATCATGGCCATAGGCACCACTACAACCCGTGTGCTTGAATCCCTTTACTGGCTTGGCCTTAAGCTGATCAGTAGCAGGCAGTCCGGTGAATCCCCGATATTCCTTGATCAGTGGGAAGCCTACGACATGCCTCCTGGTAGCCGCGGGGAAAGTCTCAGACAACTCCTACTGTACATGGAAGAAAATGAACTGGAGATCATGGTGGGAATCACCAGACTGATGATCATCCCGGACTACACTTTTCAAATGGTTAACCGGATGATCACGAATTTTCACCAGCCCGGCAGTACATTGTTAATGCTTGTAGCCGCATTTATCGGGGAAGACTGGAAAAAAGTCTACGATTATGCACTTGCCAATGATTTTCGTTTTTTAAGCTATGGAGACAGTTCCATGCTCATTCCCTGAGTACAGCCTCATCAATCAATTCCAGGGTATCCGGGTTGATCACCTCCAGGGTAACCTTCATCCCGTCAACATGTATCAACACCAGGGCATTCTGGGTGGTGAATCCCTGAACATGCTCGGACCAGGGAGTCTCCTCCTGTGCATAATAGGGTGCACCCGCCGCCCCGTTGTTGATCTGCCAGATCTCCCTCCCAATCTCTATCTTTTCAGCGAAGTACATTTCAGGATAGATATCCAACTCAGAGGATATCTTCAACCGGTTATAATTATGTTCATCACCGGTAAAAATAGCCACAACCTTACTGCTTTCATTGGCCAGCAAATCAAGGTATTGATCTCTCCTTTCGATGATCCCTATGCCAAGGGGTTTTCCCTGGATGGTGGGACGGTACTGGTTATTGCCGCTATACCACATATCATCACCTACATGTCCGCCATTTGGAAAGGCAGGTGTGTGCTGTGTCACAAAAACATGATCGATGGCAGGGTCTCCTTCAAGCATCTGAAGGGTAGATCCAAGCCATTCAAGTTGTATATCCATAATATATCCATGCAGGTTCCCGCTTGTCAGCCGGATGAAGGGTGTGGATGAAGCATAGAGGTAATCCGAATTCAGGACAACAACGGCTATATTGTCGTAGGTATAATAAAAAACAGACTCCTTATAGGAGGGAAAATCAGTCTTCTTGGGATCAGGATCGTATGAAGCCCCGTCTTCACTTTCCGGTCCGTTCATGGGCATGTGAAAGTTTTCCCTGAAAACCGCTTCCGCAGACTCTGTTTCAAACGGGAAACGGTCTATTTTCATCACCCTTTCATCAGATGGGTCATAAAACCAGTATTCCACCGCCTCGTGGTTACCCATTCCCACATATACAGGAATATAATGGGCGAAGGATTCTATGGATCTTTTCCAGTTGGCATACTGAAGATTCGTGGCCTCTTTACTTGTAAGGTATCCATTGATCATATCTCCAGTAAACTGAAAGAACCTGGCCTTCTGTTGGATGGCTGCAGCCATGATCTTTTTCATAATATAGCTGTTCACACCATAGATATCCCTTTCACCTCCACCTAGTCCGCTTCTCGAATCACTGGCGTATGCAAAGGTAAATGCTGTTCTTGACCCGGGTTCCGGGGCGGTTCGAAACGAATACTGTTGTTCGACCCCACCGGTTTTAAGCCGGTACTCATACTCAGTATCAGGAGCCAGGCCGCTTATCTCAATATGATGTTCCGTGTTGGCATTACGGCCAGCAAATGTTTGTCCATCTATATCGACAGTCGGTGCAACTTTGGTATTTGTTTTGAAACTGATGGTTGCTCCTTGATGCGTCAGTAGGTTAACAAAGGGGCCTTCGGTAACTGTGATCCCAATATTAAAGGGCCCGGTCCCGGTAAAGGCCACCTTTCCATCATAGATCATGTTGCCCTCTGCCCCGATCACCCGGTAGCCGAGTGTACCTTCCCCACTTTTCTCCCAACCGGTCATATCATACCTTCCGGATAAGTTTCCCTGAATTGGAATATGTGCCATGCCTCCCTCGATCCTGGCGGTAATCCTGAAATAAACAGGCAGGGGGTGCCTGGAATCGTTATGATGGATCAGGCCATAATACAATGTCCCGTACAGAGAGGTATCCTGAAAATCAAATAAAATCCCTGTCTCTGTTCCAACGGGATTTCCCAGCATTCCGCCCAGGGTATAATCTGCAGGAATATCCACCTGATACGCTTTTGTATCATTTCGTTCCACAAAGTACCGCTTTCCTTCCTTCCCAATGCGGGAATACACTTTTGGTATTTTTTTCTGTGCTTGGCAGCCAAAAATTATGAATCCAGTCAATATAACTATCAGAAATAATTGTTTTTTCATATCAAACATTATTATTTAAACAAGTGGTCAGTTAATTACTTTCCTTATCAAAGAACTAAAATTAATGACATCTTCTTCGGTAGTGTCATAAGAACACATCCAGCGCACTTCACCGGTAGCCTCCTTCCATACATAAAAGAAAAAGGCTTCCTGGAGGATGGGAATGAATTCTTTTGGCAGGATGGCAAACACAACATTGGACTGAACCGGCTGTGTGATCCGGATCCCGTCAATCTTCATCACTTTTGCTTCGAGCACTCTGGCCATACGGTTGGCATGGCTGGCATTTTTCAGCCAAACCTCTTCATCGAGGAACCTTTCAAACTGGGCGGCTATGTAACGCATCTTTGATGCCAGCTGCATACCCTGTTTCCTCAGGTATTTGAAATCATAGGCATATTCCTCGCTCATAAACACTACGGCCTCACCATACATCATCCCATTTTTGGTTCCACCGAAGGATAATATGTCAACGCCTGCAGCTACTGTAAATTCCCTGAATCCTGTCTCGAGGCTGGCGGCTGCATTACTGATGCGTGCACCATCCATGTGGACCAGCATATTGCGATCATGCGCATAATCTGTAATGGCCCGTATTTCATCAGGTGTATACACGGTTCCCATCTCGGTCGACTGGGTAATGGAGATCACTCGTGGCTGTGAGTGATGCTCAAAGTCTATCCCATACATATGTTTTTCAATGGATGCAGGGGAAAGTTTGCCATCAGGAGATTCAAGCGAGAGCAGTTTACAACCGGTCCATCTCTCCGGGGCCCCGCATTCATCTTCATGGATGTGTGACGTTTCGGCACAAATAATGGAATGGTATGGTTTAGTAATCGCATCCAATCCAAGCACGTTGGCGGCTGTTCCGGTAAATACAAAATATGGTTGAACCTTTTCTCCGAGGATACTCTTTATCTTATTCACCGCGGAAGCCGTATACGGATCATCACCGTAAGCGATGGTATGACCTGAATTCACACTTTCAATGGCCTTCATTATCTCCGGATGGACCCCGGCATTATTATCACTTGCAAATCCCCTTTTGTTCATGAAATGGAAGATTGTGTAAATAAAGTTATTAATAAATGACGGGATCTAAAACAATTCGTCGTATTTAGTCCATATAAAATCCCCGAGTTCCCAGGCCTGATCCACTACCCTGGTACCCCATTTGTTTGTATATCCTGTTAAAAATTCAATGGTCTTCTCCGGTTTGCCCTTTTTATAGAGCTTCAGGGCTTCTGCATCAACAGCCTGCTGGTTGTCAAGCAATTCCTGCTGCCAGGGAATCCAGACGGCATCTATATCATGGCGCATGTCCCCCCATCGCTGGGCGGCCAGTGTACCCAGCCGGTTAAATGCCCACCATGCTGATTCATGGTTATAGCCCTCAGGCCTGCCGGGCGTTTTATAAGGAACCGGAAGGTCGCTAACCGAACAATACACCGGAATATATATGGAAGTAGCCACATTATCCATAGCCAGCCAGACTATCCCTCCAATCTCATCCGGCAGCCAGTCCCTCGACTGGATAATGGTCGCATACATGGTATACCAGCGTGCAATGGTCCTTTCACCTCTCCATCCCCAGCCACCATTGATCCTGAATACCTTATTCATGTCATAAGGCATAAACGGATTCGCCAGGGGAGAGATCACCATCTTACCGCTGTCATCGGCCACGGTAATGTCCTTGACAAAATTAAAATCCGTACCCTCATAGTAATCTTTGAAAACAAAGATCAGTTTTGCCAGGTCAACCGGTTCGTCCGGCTTCACAGAAAATGGATGATTCTCTGCATTCGGATCCAGTCCCAGGGAAGGGGCAAGCAGATGAAATACCCTCCATTCCCTTCGCCGGCTGGCAAATGAGGCTCTGCTTTCCGGCGCGTAGGCATAGCAGAAGCGGAAGGGTCCATCTCCAGCTGACCACCAGCCGTTTTTCATGGCCACATCAAAAATATTTTCAGATGCCATAAAATGATCAGGATCAGTAAGATCTATTTCCTTTATAGTGCTTGCATTGGCATTCACCGATACATGTTCGTCAGGTACTCGCTGAGCCGCCCAGACAGCACCGGTCATTCCTTTACCGGGACCAACGATCTCAAGGTGCCAGACCTCTCCGGGATCAGATATGGTCAGGCATTCCCCATAATCATTCCAGCCATACTGGCCAAGCAGTTCACCGGCCAGTTGTATGGCTTCCCGGGCAGTTGCTGTTCGCTCCAGCATCAACTGGCACAGCCGCTGGCAATCGATCAAACCCTCATCTGACTGTAACTCCTCACGGCCGCCAAAGGTAGATTCACCAATACCCACCTGGTTTTGATTCATGCAGGGGTAGGCTGAATTTATATAAGCATTGGTATAAGCTGATTGTGGAATTTCACCGATCTTCCTGTGAATATAGGTTGGCATAGCAAGAGAATCAAATGGCATACGTTTATACATCGGTGCCATGCTTCCTGCAGTATGCTCCTTTCCCGGCTGGACATCGATCCATGAGCGTGTCCTGTGGCTGTCATCCGTATGTGAAGTGATCACTGATCCGTCTGTGGTAGCCTTTTTCCCCAGGGTTATGCTTGTACAACCGTCGGGAATATTTCCTTCCCAATCAGGCCTTTCCTGTGCCTGGATGAAAATCATGTTTAAACATCCTAAAAGCATAATTACCAGAAATTTGGAGAAGAAATCTTTCATTTTTGTGGATTTTTCAGTAATTTACAGAACTTGTAACCAATATATTCCGCTAATATAGTATTGTTGGTAGTCTTTGAAAAAAGATTTCCCTGAAAATATTCTTGCTCCTGCATACCTTATGAGGGATGATAACCTACATATCAAAGAAAAGCTAATTACGCGCTGCAGAGAAACACAGCAAAAATGTGTCGACAGTGCCAAGTCAGCCATGAATGAAGCACAGTTGGCCCTAAATGAATACGGTCCCAATAAGGACCGTTATGATTCATTCAGGGACCAGTTGATGGGCCGGAGAGATATGTTTGCTGCACAATATCAAAAAGCCCTGTCGGACATGCATGTTCTCGAACGAATTGATCCCAAGAACTATAAGGAGATGGTGGAATTTGGTGCCATCGTCATTTCAGATACCT
>JAZGGT010000564.1:0-2811 GCA_036480555.1 Bacteroidales bacterium
ATAGACATCTGCCAGCCGATAAGCGGCATCAATCCCATGGCAAAAAGTATGGACAGGACCACCACAATAAAAGGCAAAAAGACACCCCTGGCCTCCCTGAAAAAGAGAAACAGCATCACCAGCATAATCCCCAGTCCAATGATCATCAAAAGTTTAAATTCACTGGCCATTTCCTTGGCCACCAGGGCCTTGATGTATGGTAATCCACCTATATAAGTTTGCTCCCTGCCCGGATTCTCAGCCAGGACCAGCTCAATGGCATGCACTATTTCTTCATCCTGGGCATGATTCTCCAGGGTGGCTATTATGGCAGTCATCGTAAAATCTTCCGAAACCAGAACCTTATGCACAAGTTCATTGGCTTTCAGTTCCTTCCTGAGTGCCTTCCAGCTCTCCTCCGTTTTCGGAAGCCTCCTGATGGCCGGGTCAACGATCATGGCCCCGTCCTCCCCCTTGATATTTTTTACATCAAACAGGGAAAGCGTCTCATCAATTCCCTCTACCTCTTTTAATTGCTTATTAACCGCCTTTACCCTTGAAAGGGTTTCTTTGTTGAGAATATCATCCGCCTCGAACAGGATCATGACCATTTCATCACCCCCAAAAATATCTTCTATCAGGTTTGTATTGATCCGGGAAGGCATTCCCTCATAGATGAAGCTTGCCATGTCCGGGTTGATCTCAGCCCTGAATATCTGGAATCCAAAAAACCCTGAAATAAGCAGGGATAAAATGATGATCAACCATCTGTGCCTAATAATTAAAATTCCTGTTCTCATGTGATTTTAAAATGTATATCGCAATTCCATAAATCCCCCGTTAAACACGGGCGCTATCAGATCATACCGTGTATTCGGGGGGCCTTCAAAATATTGCCCGCCAATACCCAGTTTCAGGTTATCTGAAACGCTCCATGACAGCCTGGGCAGCAGTGTCCATTCCTTGGTACTGAAATTATGCAGGCCAAATATCTCCAGGTCCAGTACATCATGAAACAGGGATATGGCAGGCCTGGCTGACAGGGAATGCATAATTTCTTTTGTCTGGTCAAAAATAACCCGGTTAAACCCGGCCAGTTGCTGGTCCATCACAGGACCCAACATCCCCCATACGGCAGGTTGCTGTAGCATTTCAGGTTCGATCTCCGGGAAGCTTTCCAGCATTTGCATTTCCTCAAAATCAAATACATACTGGCCAGAATACATGACCATCATGCTAAAACCCCTGAAAGACCTGTCAATCCCCAGCACATATCTCAGGTCCCGGTTTGGCACAAAGATCTCGCCTTTGTAAGCGGCGTCTGGTTGACGGTAGGCAGCTTCCCCCCGGACACCAAAGGACCCTAAACCAAATGAAAAGTCAAATCCCACTGTCTGCTGCCGGAATGGCCTGGCATACAGGTCTATGGAAGGATTCTCCCCCGGAGTCTCCGGCAGGGGACCGGCCTCTATCCCGGGCATTGGGTCATAGCCGTTAAACCAGGAGACAGATCCGTCAAAACGGTCGAATAAAAATTCCACCTTCCCGGCAAATGATCCATTCTTCAAGGCAGCTCCCGGGTTGTAGGGATCTGCAAAGTTTACAAAGTCCGGCATATCAAACAGGTCAAACCTGTAGACGGAATGCCTGTATACAGGTACCCATATCCCTTCCAGCCTGATGCGTGATTTTATGGCATAACGGCCCCTAACCAGGAAATTCCCCATGCGAATATCATCAGGCTCAGGGGAGCGAACGAAATAATCCTGGGGCGTCAGGTTATTGGTGGGATTTATACCATCGGCTCTTCCCCAGGCAATGATCTGCTGGCCTGCCCGCAGGTCAAAATTGCCAAGGTAAAGATCGGCATAGGCTTCCCGAAGTTGAAACTGGTTGATCTGTTCATTATATTCATACCCGCTCCTGAAACGGATTTCTGAAAAAAGTTTCCCCCTCATACCGGAAAAGGCATTGATTTTCAAAGCCGCTTCACCGTATCCGCTTCTGATTTCAGGAAGGCTCGGCGATTCATAGGTCCCCGTATAAAGCACCCCCCTGCCATAACCGCTCAATTGGAAAGGAGAATCCTTTTTTTCTGTAACTCCCCCCTCAAACAAGCTTTGTGCAAATGAACCTGCCGGAAAGACAATAATTAACAATATAATCCAGTAAATAATCCTCATCCTAAAAATGAAAAAGGTTAAAATCAGACAAAAAAGGTTAGTTGCGTTAGAGAAGGGCTTCTGCAATAATACGACATAAGGTCCCCGAAATTGTCCAGACCGCGCAGGGTGGAAGGCGGGCTTGTCTATCCTTAGCGGCTCATATAGCTAAATACCTGAAGGTCAGTAATCCAGACAGGAAAGGAGGGAAGACCAGATCAAGTTGATTTTTCGCTGTCATTATCAGCAACATGCCGGTCCTGTGAGTCGAGCCCATTAAGATGAGCATGCTTGAACTGGGAAGGTGTCATTCCAGTTGCTGTTTTAAAAACACTGTTAAAGGAAGATTTTGAGTTGAACCCGGCTTCGAATGCAATAGATGTCAGGGTATATTTTGAATAGGCCTTATCAATCAGGAGTTTCTTAACCTCTTCTAACCTATATTCATTAATAAAAGTGTAAAAATTCTTGCCCAGCATACCATTGATAACCTGAGTGAGGTAATGCCTGGGAATTTCCAGTTCATCTGCAACATCATGGATGGAGAGATCCACGTCGAGATAGGGTTTCTTCTCTTCCATGTATTTCAACAATTGATCCAGGTATTGCCTAGCATCCTTGTTCTTTAACCCGGATTTTTCATACTTTGGATCAGCATTATCTTCCGGGA
>JAZGGT010000565.1:0-5287 GCA_036480555.1 Bacteroidales bacterium
CCGAAAGTAAATGAAAACCGGTTGAGGTTTAAGGAATGTAAGGTATACAAAGCAATGTTGCTAGCCCCGGAACCATCCGGATAGAGTCCCCTGTCCACCTCTGTCTCTCCGGATTGCTCATCCGTACTTGATGCTTTGCTTCTGACATAATCCTCATAGTATTCAATCCCCGATGAAATATCCCAGTATGAAGCCGGCCTCGAAAAAACCTCTACCGACCCGTGAAATGTTGAAACTTTATCTTCTTCCTCATCCGTAATAGTGCTGCCTGATTTTTGCTTTATCCTTTTCTCGAGGGAATTCTGATAGGATGCGGTATACCTGATCTTTGAGAACAAAGGAGACTCATAAAAGGATTCCAGGCGGAGATAGGAGAGTAAGCGTTGCTGTGGGTCAAAATGGTATTTTGAATAGTCACCATTTTCAATTTTATGGTAGAGAGGTACATCTTCCTGCCTGTGAAATTGTACAGAACCAGTCAGTAATTGTTTATTGTTAAACCTGTGTTTGATCGTACCGTCCATGGCTTTTTCGGAGTATCCCGTGGGACTTAAAGTCCCCAGATCTCCCCCGGCGACAATATCGCCCAGTTTCCTGATAGTGGCTCCGGCCATAAAGGCAGTTTTTTTGGAATTTCCTTCAATTTCAAAGCGGCTGGCCATTTCCATGCTATGGCTCATATATTTTCCATAGAGGCTCCCTTTTAGTTCACTTCCTGTGGTTGAGAAATCAGGCGATTTCGAAAATAGTTGAACCGTACCGCCCAGGGCATCACTGCCATAAGGGACAGATCCCTGCCCTTTCATTACCTCCACATGATTAATTAGCAGGGGGTCGATGGTGTTGAGATACTGATTGGGGCCTGATCTAAAGGTTGAATTGTTTAATCGTATCCCGTCAATTAAGATCAGGGTATGGTACCCTGTCAGTCCCCTGAGGAAAGGCGATCCTCCGCCCAGGTTTGTTTGTTGCATCCAGACACCAGGTATTACATCCAACGCATCGGGGGTTGACATCGCTGTCCCAAGGCGTGTATCCAGGTTGTTTATAGTTGAGATGGACTCAGGCCGGTTAATATTATCCGTTTTAATCCGCTGCGCACTAATAACTATTTCCGGGATCAGGATAAATGTTGTATCGGGTTCTTCCTGTACAAGGTCGTCATTCTGACTGTAAGCAGAGAACATGCCTGGAATGAGTAATAAAACAAGATAAGCTATTCGTCTATAGAATTGTCTGCAAGAATTCATAGATCCATAATTTGAGAATGTGCAATTTACACAACATATTATTTGGTACTACTCGATATTCCAACATAATATTATATTTTCATGATTCATTAGAAAGATTATAAACCATCATCAATGAAATCCTCAAAAATCCTTTTATCTGCTTCTATTACTTGCATAATGCTTGCGTGCTCGTCTAAAGAGGAAACTTTTGCCCCGGATAGCATTAAGCATCTGTACAAAGCCGCACCTGAGAACGTTAATACACGCTGGGCAAGTGCTGAAAATGTTCATGCCTTGAAGGGTAGGGGTGGCATGAGTAACAAAGGCGCCAAAGGAGATGCCTATACCCTGATTGCACCTGGAGAGCGTAAAGTAATATTCGATCAGAAAGGGGCCGGAATGATTACCAAGATCTGGTCGGGCAATTCCCTGTTGCATAAGGTTGAAAACCGGCGCAAGGTGAAATTGGAAATGTTCTGGGATGATGCAGACAAACCAGCCGTTTCAGTTCCATTCACAGATTTTTTCGGGATTGGCCTGGGATTGATGGAGCCATTCGAATGTGAATTGTTTGCTGCTCCGGAAGGGCGGTCACATAATTGTTTCATACCCATGCCTTACCGTACGGCAGCGCGGATAGAAGTGGTCAATGAATCGGAAGAAATCCTCATGTTCTACTACAAGATTGATTTTATTCAGGTGCCGAAGCATGCTGATGATGTGCTTTATTTTCATTCTTTCTGGCACCGGGATATTAAAACCGAGCGCGGAGTAGATTTTGAGATATTACCTGAAGTGGGGGGCAGGGGAAGGTATCTTGGGACCAACATCGGGGTAATTGGTGGTTCGATGTACCGGGGAACCTGGTTTGGAGAAGGAGAGGTAAAAATATACCTGGATGGGGATTCCCAATATGCTACCCTGGTAGGTACCGGAACTGAAGATTATATCGGAAGCGGTTGGGGTCAGGGTGAATATGCCAATCAATTTCAGGGTTCACTGGTTTCTGATAAAACAAATGATATATATGCTTTTTACAGATACCACACTGTAGATCCGGTCTATTTCCATAAAGATTGCCGTGTTACCATACAGCAAATCGGTAATTCCCAGCGGGGAAAATTAAGGGAAATGAGAGCAGACGGGGCCGAATTTGATATCGTATGGTCCTATGTTGCGCGCGATGGCCTGGAAGCCAGCAAACGGTATTTGGATATGGAATCACCTCCGAAATTGGAAGATGACGATTTCCCGGATGGTGTATCGACCAATTTTTACCGAAGTGACGATGTATCAGCCACTGCCTACTTTTACCTGGATAAACCATCCAGTAACCTTCCAAAAATTCAATCCCCAGAAGACCGTACTACAGACATGTATGAAAAAGTATATCAATTCCGGAAATAATAAACCACTGCGATGAAAAATGAATTCAAAAAATCAGCTTTCCTGATAGTCCTTTTCCTGGCCATCATAAATGCTGGGAATTCACAAAAAATCACCAATGAGCGAGCTCGCTGGTTTACAGATTCCAGGTTTGGCATGTTCATTCACTGGGGTGTTTACAGTGGTGCTGAAGGGATATGGAAAGGTGAGAAGCTTCGTTATGACAATGATTACGCAGAATGGATCTTTTACCGTAACCGCATTGACCGCAATGAATATACCGGCTTGCTGGACCGCTTTGACTGGGAGGAGATCAATCCGGAAGAGTGGGTCTTGCTGGCGAAGGAAGCCGGGATGAAATATGTGACCATTACAGCCAAGCACCATGATGGTTTTGCATTGTGGGACAGTAAAGTAAGCGATTATGATGTGTCAGATTATACCCATCCAAAACGTGATATCATCAAGGAATTATCTGAGGCCTGTAAGAAGCATGGATTAAAGTTAGGACTATACTATTCTCACTGGGTTGATTGGGAACATCCGAACGGCTGGGATCATTCCAAAGAGATTTATGGTATTACAGAGGAGCAGTATGATCAGTACTGGCAGGGGAAGGTCATTCCACAAATGAGGGAGCTGCTGACCAATTACGGGGAGATCGGATTGATCTGGTTCGATATGTGGATCCATCACTCAAATACCGTCGTTTCAAAAGAACAACTATTACAGCTGAAAGGGTTGATCCGGGAACTTCAACCGGAATGTCTTGTTAACTCGAGACTGGGACTATCCATTGAAGAGGACAGTGATGTCGACTTTAAAACACTCGGAGACAACCAGCTGGGCAGTAGAAAGGAAGAATTCCCGTGGCAGTCCCCCGCTACCGTAGCACATTCCTGGGGATTTCATGCAATGGAAGACCAGTGGAAATCAACTACCACCCTCCTGCATTCACTGATTAACAATGTAAGCCTCAATGGCAACTTTATGCTGAATATCGGTCCCCGTGCCAATGGCGATGTACCACATGAAATTTCGCAAAGGCTCAGGGAGATGGGGGACTGGCTGGCTATTAACGGAGAGGCCATCTATGGCAGCCAGGCTTTTGACCTGGTAAAAGATCAACATGATTGGGGAAAGATTACATGTAAAAAGTATCCGGATGGCAAGACTAAATTGTACCTGCATGTCTATAACTGGCCTCTAAATAAAGAGCTGCCAGTTACAGGGATTAAAGCAAAACCAGTCAGAGCCTATTTACTGGCCGATAAACAAAAATCAGAAATTCCTTCCTCAAGGAATAAAGCTTTCACCGTCCTGAAACTGCCGGAAAAACAACCAGATCCATATGTCTCTGTAGTCGTTTTAGAGTATGAATTCTACCCCGGAACTGAGGATGGCCTGGCAGCCAGGTCGGTTTATGGAGGTTTTTCCCTAAAACCATCTAATGCCAGCAGCATGGATGGAGATACATATGTTGACCGTTCAGAACGCTTTGGTTCAGTCCCGTCACATATTAAAGTATCGAAAAAAAGCACCTATCGCTGGCGAATCTATATTGAAAGGCCCATGTCTGTTTTTGCTGATGTATCCTACAACTACCAGGGCAAGTTGGGGGAGGGGACTGTCACGGTGAAATCAGCTGATAGTAAACTTTCCGTACCGGTAGAACCAACCGGCAGATATGTTGGGGAACCCAACCGGGAGTGGCATATTGACGGTTTTAATTCCCACCGGTTCGGCAAGCTCGAGTTTTCGCAGTCAGGCTATTATGATATTACCCTGGAGGTAGACCCTGCAAAAGATGAAACCATAGATTTTCAGTGGCTCTGGCTTGGAGAAGTATTATAAGGTTTTCCAGCCCGTATCCTTTGATTTTTTAATTATCTTCCGGTTGGAGTAAAATGTTATGGTGAACCTGTTATTACTGAAAGCATTCCTTGTATTAATTACCCAGATGAATTTACTTCTCCCGAATGAATATGCTGAAAAGAAGAAAAATTTCGCAGATTACTGGCAGTATACAGGTATAGCTATTGAAGAGCCGGGGTATACTGTTTGGGGGACTTCTCCCATTGTTGGTGATGACGGGAAGATCCATCTTTTTGCAGCAAGATGGCCTGCAGAACTTAAGGTAGATCCCGGTTGGCGTTCGCATAGTGAGATCGCTCATTATGTCGGATCATCGCCGGAAGGGCCTTTTCATTTTTCGGATATAGCTTTGAAAGGTTCAGGAAATGAGACCTGGGATAAATTCGGGGCGCATAATCCTGCCATACATAAAGTGGGGAACAGGTATGTATTACTATATATCGGAAATGATAATCCTTCACAACCCCCACATCCTGCCAATCAAAAGATCGGAATGGCCATGTCTGAGTCCTTATCCGGGCCCTGGGAGAAGATAAACAAGGATGGACTGGTCCTGTCGGCTCCCGGGGATGATAAATACTGGAACTACCAGGCATCCAATGGCGTGAACAATCCTGCCCTCTTCCAGCATCCCGGTGGTGGCTTTTTTTTGTATTTCAAATCTGAGGGTGGGAAAATGGGACTTGCCATTGCCAGGCAGATCGAGGGTCCTTACGTACAATTGCCTTTCCCCGTTACGTCAAATAACCAGGCCATAGAAGATGGATATGCTTTTCTTTACAGGGGGAAAGTTT
>JAZGGT010000566.1:0-5241 GCA_036480555.1 Bacteroidales bacterium
TGATGTCCAGTCTGGTATCAACATCTTTGCAATGCCTTCATAAAGAAGGTGCCATCCTGCAATAATCCTTAGCAGGACAAGGAATACAGATTGAGTCCTGGAAAGGCCGTTTCTATTTGCCATCATACGTCTATTGAATTAATCCCTGTCAGGGCACCTGCTCCCATCAAAAGACTGAGTTTTGAAAAGTTTCTGCGATCCATGTTTAAGGTTTTAGGTTATTACATCACCAAAATATCAATGATTTTCCGGATATCCGAAGACTTGACTGCTGTTCTCCCCGGATAGTCGTATTCCATAAGGTACCAGGTTTCAGTAAAGCTGGCCTCATAGCTAGGCTGAATGACTTCCAGCGGACCAAGGGGTTCTATCTCGCATGTTTCCTCATCATTGTACCAGAACGACATATTATTGGCGGCTATTTCTCCATATACCCTGCCGGGATATACCGGGAATTTCTTGACAAATAAATGAGAATCCCTGGTCAGGTAAGCCAGCCATCCCTCCGAAAGGTCCATGGCAAATTTTTTTGTGGACGACGGACCGAATATCTGTAATAGTCCATCATGGATGCAAACATTTGGTTCACAATCAGGCCGGTAATTGATGATATCACCCGGACCATAAGTGATATATCCATTGGGGAAGCGGCTATCTGGATTAACCGGGGCAATGGCAATACCGCCTCCATTGCAGAAGGTCCGTGACCAGTGAAAGTATTGCTTGGGCGACTCAGAGATATTGAGGATGCCTTGAGTGAATTTGAGTTTTGCAAAATGTTCTTCAAGCGAAACAGTCCTTGTCAGTTGTATACCTGTTTTATGATCCATCATACTGGTCATCTCCACCGACTGGTCCTCCTGGATCAGGGCTATCCAGTTTCCCAGCCAGAGATCAGGATGCGGCGGTATGGTCATCTCTGGACCGATGTCGCAGCGGCCTGCACACGGACTGAGCGGTCCGGCCGGGGATTTACCGCTTTCAAGCAGGTACCCGTCGTCCGCCGGATTAATATAGAGTGCATTCACCCCTTTATACTCATAGTAAAGTATCCTTCCTCCACAATTGGGCTCAAGGACTACCCTGGAATCTCCATTGCGTATTTCAATGCAATCCTTATATCCATGTAAGTCAACTAAGCGGGTTTCCATTTATTCTGATTCATTTTTTAGTTTGTCAGCTATCATTTCCAGTATTTCCCTGTGACTGAATTTCGAACAATGTCCCTGCATGGGTTCAAATATGATCTCCGCATCGGATTTGGGATCCGATGTGCTTTTAAGGTATTCATCTAATGCCCTGGTAGCAGGATTAAGAAGAAAATGATCCATGTCTCCCATCCAGATCCATATTTTCCCCTGTAAACGAGGTCCGATATCGCCCCAGTTTTCTTTAAGATAGATCTTGAGGTCATATTTTTTCCAATATTCCGCAACATCACGGTCGATCTCACCTGTGAGTGGATCAAACAGGGGTGAGGGCAATCCGTTTTCTCCCCAGGGACTGTATAGGGCCGTGTGGGCGCCGATCTGTTGGCCGGAATTCAGGTAGGTATTGGAGGAACCCTGGACATTCTCCAGCTGAATGAACTTCTGCATCAGGATTATGGGATCCCCTGTAATATCCCTTGCCACGGGCCGGGGATTGCCCCATTCATTGTAAAATGCATTTTTATCCCTGTAGATATTGATCGTCTGATAGTTTTCGAATTCAACGGCATCGGGACTGTAGGAAAAAGCCCCGTTGAAACAATCAGGGTAGAAGATCTGCAGCGCCAGGGATACCCATCCCCCGGTGGAGCAGCCATCCACGAACCTTGACTCAGCTGTTGCCAGTCCCCTGTAAGTATCTTCAATATACGGGATCAACTCATGGATCAGTGCATAACCGTATGGTCCGTTGTTTTCTGAATCAACCTGGTAACTGTCACCAAAAGGCCCATCCCCGTCCAGGAATACATTGATGACCTGGGGAGCTTCCCCTGAGAACCACCACTGGCTGAATTTGCTCTGTTCCCTGACCAGCTGGTTGACCCTGTTGTACCGTCCACCGTACCCTGCCACATTGTACCGGACCGGGTAGTACAATTCAGGATTGTCAAAATATCCTGAAGGCAATAACACTGATGCCTTCAGTTTAACCGGTTTATCCCACCAGGAGCTCAGTGTATCACTCTTCATATCAACCAGTTTGACGAATTTATGATCGGCCAGTTTAAGAGGTGGGATTTCCTGTTCAAGTCGGATCCCGATTTCCTGGTCCTTGTTGATATTAACAGATTGAACCTTACTGTGAAGGTTACCAGCCGAATTGATGCGGGACCCTTCTGCATTCTGGTCCCATAATACCTGGATTTTATACTCACCTTCCGGTACCTCTCCCAGATCGAAGTGACCAGTCCTGATCAGTCCGGACCCGGCATCGATCTTTAGTATCCCGCCCGCTTTCCAGTTCCCATAGTTCCTGGCGAATATGTAGTTTTTCATGGGACTTACGGGCCAGAGCTGGAACCGGGGTTCTCCGTAAGGATTTTCACTGATAAAGATATACAGCCTGCCATCTGACTGGAACTTTTCCTGGAGGGAATCTGCAACAGAAACGTTTAAGACGACCTGGTGGCCTGCTTGCGCTATGAGTCCTGTTGAGAATATCAGGACAAATACAGGAAGGAGTATGTGCTTTTTCATGGGACTGTGATTATAAAATCTCCTTCAGGGCGAAAAGTATCCTGTCAACGTTTCCAGGCCGGCAGGTTTCACCCATAAGGCCAATTCTCCAGACCTTTCCGGCCATTGGACCCAGTCCCGCCCCAATCTCAATCCTGTAATCCTTTCTCAGCCTGCTTCTGACACTTGCTTCGTCGACGCCATCGGGGACCACCACGGCATTAAGCATCGGCAGCCGGTAATCCGGGTCAACAAACATGGTGAGTCCCAGCTCTTCCAATCCACTAACCAGGACCTTATGGTATTTCTGGTGCCTTGCCCACGCATTCTCAAGTCCCTCGTCAAGTACATTGAACAGGCTCTGGTGCAGGGCGTAGATCATATTGATGGGGGCCGTGTGATGATATGCCCGCTTTTGTCCCTCCCAGTAATTAATGATCATGGTCAGGTCGAGGTACCAGTTTGGCACCTTTGTCTCGCGGTTGCGCAGGATGTCAACGGCCCTTTCAGATACCGATACAGGGGCGATGCCCGGGGGACAGGAAAGGCATTTCTGGGTACCGCTGTAAATGATATCGATTCCCCACTTATCTACCGCTACCTCCATGCCACCGAGGCTGGTAACTGTATCTACCAGGAACAGCGAGTCGGTGCCTTTGACAAGTTCACCGATGGCTTCTACGGGGTTGGCTACACCGGTGGAAGTTTCGGCGTGGACCATGGCCACGATCTTATAATTGTTTCGCTGGAGTTTTTCCGCTACTTCATCTACCAGAACCGGTGTCCCCCATTCATACTCCATGGCATCTACCCTGGCTCCCAGCCTTTCTGCCACATCTTTCTGCCTCATCCCGAACACGCCATTGATGAGGATCAGCACAGGATCCCCGGGTTCTATAAAATTCACGAAACTGGTTTCCATGCCTGCCGATCCGGTCCCGGACATGGGTATGGCAAGCCTGTTACCGGTCTGAAAGATCTGTCGCAACTGTACCTTAACCATATCCATGATCTGAATAAAATAGGGGTCAAGATGTCCCAATGTACTGACCGATAAAGCCTTGTAAACGGATTCGTGAACCATGGACGGACCCGGTCCCATCAACAGGACCTCATCCACGCCATTCAATAATTGCTCGTTGGTTGTTTGCATGATCTGAGAGATATTTATCATTTGACTTCTACAATACCAAGTGATGCCAGGTATTCAATACTTGCACGGTGGTTATCGAAACATGCCTGTTTATCATCCACAGAGAGGAGTTCCAGGGCGGCATACTTCACCTGGTTTCCTGACATCAGCCCGAATATCTTTTGATATGGTATGAGATTCTCTTCAAGCACGGGTTGAAATGCCCCGTCTTTCCCGCATTTAAGATGGGTTGTAAACCAGCGGTCAGCGATCTGGTCCAGGTGTGCCGCAACATCATCCGGATCAGCAACCCCCCTGCAGGAGGGCAGGAAAGGATTTGCGGTATCAAACTGCAGTCCAATCCCACTGGTTTCACGGAAAAGATCAGCAAGGCCGTGTCCCCCATCATTACCGAACCAGGGTTCAATGATGTTTTCGAGTACAAACTGCACCTTAAGCTCTTTGGCTTCTGCTGCACATTCGTCCGCCAGTGAGGCAAGATGATCCAGTTCCTCAGTAGTCCAGCCAGTTTTATCCTTGTCCGCAGTGAATTCAGACCAGGACATGATAGACCGCAGGATACCGGGTTTGCCAAATACGGCCGTATTCCGGACGGCCCTGTCAAAAACTTCCTTGAATTCAGGGTTAAACAGGTCCTTGTGAATTTCGTAGATGACCTCAACATTCTTCTCTCTTGCATAGGCAGCAAGGCCCCTGCAATCTTCCTGTGAAAGATCAGCGGCCGGATCCCTCAGCTCAATAAATGCATAGCCTTCATCGGCTGCGAAATCAAGCAATTCTTTCAGGTTATCCACGCCCACCGGCATGCAGTTTAAAAAATTCTGGGTAGAAAATCCGAGTTTTACTCCGGGATACTGATCAGTTACCTTCATACTCCCAGCTCCCATCTCCTGAAGTAAAGTCCCTGGCGCACAATGGGCAGGCACTTGTATTCAATGGCTGCCATCTGGTCATTGTTTAAGGGAGAGAACTCCGAAGCGATCTTCACATTTTCTTCGATCTGTTCCACATCATCCACACCGATAATGGTGGTGCTGACCGGCAGGGACATGTTGTATTCAAGAGCTTCCTTAATGCTAAGGGCTCCGGGCAATCTGGTAGCCATTCGTTCAGGCTGCTCATCCATGGGGGGAGGTGTCCAGGAGGATAACATCCTTCCCCTGGTGGCCACTTTCATGGATATGATCCCCATGCCCTTTTTCTGCACTTCAGGCAGCAGGTAGTTCTTAAAACTCAGATAATGAACGTCCGCACCATTGACAGCCATCAGGATGGTGTCAAAATCGAAACGCTCAATGCATTGTTTCAGGATCATGGGTTCGTAATGTCCCGTGATGCCAAGGAATTTTACCATGCCTTCAGACCTGGCTTTCTCAAATGCCTTAATGGCCCCCTCATCTGAAAATATCTGGTCCACCTGGT
>JAZGGT010000567.1:0-8949 GCA_036480555.1 Bacteroidales bacterium
CATCCTCAAATAAGCCGTTACCTGTATTACGGTATAAGGCACCATACCTGAGATCTGTTACAAGCAGGTCAATCAGGCCATCACCATCTATGTCCCCGATTGACCCATGCATGGAACCTGTCGGGACACCATGGCTGTTGGCAGCAACACCGCTGGCTATGGCCACATCATGGTAATTTTGATCATCATTTCTAAAGAGGAAATTTAGCTGGTGATCATTGCCCTGAAAAATATCCAGGTCACCGTCATTATCATAATCGTACAAGGTTAATCCCATACATTTTGAATCGGGGAAGAACAATCCGTATTCTTTTGTAACATCCACAAATCGTCCATCTGATTGTTGCAGGTACAGCATGGATGCCTGTCCCATGTATTCCGATGGATGGGGCATCATATCCGGAGTGGCAGCTGAAATATAGTCAGGGTCAAATGCAAGAAAATTACCCACCATGGCATCCAATCTGCCATCCCTGTTATAATCCCCGAAAGCAACACCCACGCTCCATTTTGTAAATCCATTTAACATAGCTGGTCCGACGAGCCCTGTTGATTCAGTAATATCGGTGAATGTTCCGTCACCATTGTTGCGATAAAAGACATTCGGACCATAATTCAATACATACAGGTCTTCATCACCATCATTATCATAATCAATGGCACCCGCTGCCATGCCCCAATTCCGGTCATCTACCCCGGCTTTTTCTGCAAGCTCTGTAAATGTTCCGTCACCGTTGTTCCTGTAAAGTTTATTGGGGGTATTTTTGAAAACCTTCCCTGCCGGATCAGAGATGCCTTCAATGTAGGTTCCGTTAAGCATATACAGGTCGGGAAGTCCATCTTCATTATAGTCAAATATGGTGATACCGGACCCGCTGCTTTCCAGGATATTCTCATAGGTATAATCACCGAAGGTATACCGGAAATCAATCCCGGCCTGTTTGGTTACATCTTTAAAGACTGAAGTGCTATTCTGAGCAAAAGATTTATGGGATGGGTTGATAAGAAACAATGCCAGAAAAGGCAAATAAACAAGTCGAATATAAATTCTATACTTCATCAGATGCATCCTGGTCGTTCAAAATAATCTCAGCAGCTATCCGGACAGCTATCCGGACAACGGAACTGCATTTACCAGTAGCGTCCGCTTCCTGGAATTCTCTCAGATCTTCCGGATTGGTTAATTGAAAACTTCTGCCAAATTTTGTTTCTTGAATATCATGACACATGGTGCTGCCAAACTCTTTCTCAAAAAGCTTGCAGAATTTACCTGAGGGAATCAGCGAATCCCTGTAGACATTCCAGTCATGCAAATTGTTTTTTCCTTTTCCCTTGTTAAAGCATGCTCCCAGTGTCATACTTCCTAGCGATAAGGCTGTGACCTGTACAATGAAATTACGTCGTTTTAAATTAGTGATCATACCTATTTAATTCCTCTTTGAAAATTCTCTGTTGTAACTTCCCTTGTGTTATATTCTTTCAGGTATTTTCTATGCTCATTGTCTGTAGGATAGGATTCATCAAGACTATAGGGGTAACGGGTCATACCATGAAAGGGCAGGGGCCCAACCGTTTTTCCGGATGCTGTATTCAGATCACCATCTTTCACCCATCCTACACTATGAATGAGAAAGTCCCTCGTCCATCCTTCGGGTAATGCAGGTAAGCCCTCCGCATTGAAATCAATACTTGTCTCATCGCCCGCATTTTTTATAATGTATTTGTTATCTGCTTCCGTGAGTAGCGGCAATACATCGCCGTAGCGTGTATAATAGCCCAGCAGGTCCCTCCAGGGCTGGCCGGTGGAAACTACTTCTGAATAATCAAACCAATGCGGTCCGTACCTGCCCCCTTTCCTGAATGTACGTGAAAATCCCCTGTAATGCAGGTTAGCTGAACAGGGATTTAAGCTATGGGACTGAATTGGTGAATCTGTATTATCATTGGTATAGAATATATGATCCCAGTAGATTTCCATATTCGTACAGATCCGTATCCGGGAATCTGTGGTGGAAATTTTTCCTGAAAGATCTTCCACAATGGTTTTGTCTTTCCCCATAGGGAAGCTCAGGTTATCAATGATGGTCTCCCATTCACCCCTGTCGTTTATCGCCTGTAAGTAGGGAGGAATTACTTCAACCGCTGCCGATTGTGAGATGGATGCATTGATGCTGGCATCAGTTGGGAATATCCAGCCATTAAGAAAAAGGATAACATCTTTCGAATGATCGATCTCACCCAGGTCCAGGATCAGCTCTGTCATTACAGTTAATCCCTGATACCTGCCAGGTTTAAGATTTGATACATACCTGTTGTCTTTTTCTGCAATAAGCGGAAGGAGATCCATACCATTGATATCACTTGCCGACACCGGAATATGTTTTTCCCTGACCTGGTAAACCTTATAACCTGGAACAGGAGGTGGTAATAGCCGTTCATCAACAAAAACCTCAACTGAATCGTGATGATCGAGTGCAACGAGGGCAACCTTATCAAAGTATATGGTTTCCCATAATTCACCGGTGACCTGAACAGAATATTTACCATTCTTTGGTTTTAAAAATTCTCCAGGGATTTTAATATAATCAACCGAGGCATCCGGATTTGCATATTCTTTGGCTTCACCCATTATTCCAAGGGGCATGCCTAGTGCACTTCTCCACATTATATCTTTCATGAAGACATATTCCTTACCATTCCAAGTATAAAGAAAGGGGCATGATCCTTTTAAAATCTGTTCCTCTACCAGGTCCTGGTCTGTTCCCGGATAAAATATATTCTGCGGAACTCCATTTGTCCATAAAATGCGGATTACATCAGCTTTTGAACGTGGACCCAGTCCGAAATGAACATCGGGTTCGGTCACTACTTTTGATTGATACAGGTTCCCTGCCCGGATTTCAACCTTGGCCCCGATCCCATAATAATTATTCTTGGCGCTGCCGGTCCTCAGACCAACGAGCTTCATTTTTACATAATGGTTATTATTTCCGCCATCATTGCGCAGGAGGCGAACACTTCCATCCAGGCCGGCAATCAAAACATCCGTATCACCATCCTCATTGTAATCCATGCTCCGGATCTGTCTTCCGGAAGTCAGATCCCTGGGCAGTATATTCATTACAATATAAAATGTTCCTGTACCATCGTTATGATAGAGAGACGCTCCATTGTTCCCTTCTTTATTTGGTTCGCCAACCACGAGGAGATCGAGGAACCCGTCGTTGTCGAAATCAAGGAAGGATGCATCGTACACCCGGATGTTCTGAAGGTTCTGATTCAGCTCCTGTGATCTGTTGTCTGTCTCAAAGCTTCCATCACCCAGGTTGCGGTACAACCTGCAATATCCAGCTTCCGGCGATGTCACAAACAGGTCCAGGAATCCGTCATTGTTATAGTCCCCGGCAGTAACGGCATTTGATCCTGCCTTAGTTTTAAGGCCGCTCCCCTCGGTGACATCCCTGAAAATTCCCTGTCTTTGATTGACATTGAGGGTATTTGGACCATCACTGTTTACCACAAAAAGATCGATATCCCCGTCTTCGTCGAAATCACCAAAAGCTGCATCAGTACTGTTTACCCTTCTGCCTGATAAATTTGATTTGACCGCCTGCTCAAGAAAAGTTTCATCAGCATTATTCCGATACAGTAAGTTTGAGCCCGGTGTGGCGATAAATAAATCGAGATCTCCATCGTGGTCAAAATCAAAAAAAAGAGACATATTTCCTTCTGATCTGTCTCCAACCTTGGCTGTCATGCTTGCATCAACAAATGTTCCTTCACCAGTGTTTTTATATAAAATATTTGATCCCTCTTTCAAAATATAAAGGTCCTGGAATCCATCATTGTTGTAATCGCCGAATTTAGCTGAAGTTTCCACCCCCTGGTGCAGAATGCCTGACTCAACTGATACATCCCTGAATCTTCCAAGGTCATTCCGGAGTAAATAATGCCTGTAGGATCCTGATTGCGGGTCTGAATGGCCTATGTATAAATCTGAATCTCCATCTCCATCGTAATCACATGCCGTGATATGTGTGTTGCCTGTACCGATATCAAGGTTATCCAGTCCCGCGGATGATGTAATATCGGTGAATTTTATGGCTTCCAGCACTGCCTCCCAATCCATGACACGGGTGATTCCCTGTTGCTGATCGAATGTAATTACCGGGAATCCGATTAAGGAACCTCCTGGTCCTTTTAAATCCATAATTCCTGCCTGGTAGGGAGAGGTTACCTTTAAGTAGTTATGAAAGATCATGAATGAAACCGAGGCTTTATCAAAGTCCTGAACCTGCAATGCAGCTATGGTCTTATCATAATATTCAATGGCCTCTTTTGGAAATTCAGGGAAAAGTTGATGCAGTTCTTCCATCTGTTCAAGAGCCTTATCGGGTTGGGCTTCTCGAATCAGGATCTCAACTAAATTAAGGCGTGGGACAATATTACCAGGTGCACTCCCGGCAAGTTCATCTGTATATTTATGACGATTCTTTAAAGATTCATCATCTGTTGATGATGAATATAATTCAGTGAGGTTATACAGTGATTTAACATGGCCGGGTGAAAACCGGATGGCCTGTTCAAGTTCAATAATCGATTTTCCGGTATGGTTGCTCATTTCATAGACCTTTGCCAGAATAAGTCTGATATCCGGATCCTTTGGATCCATTATTACGGCTTTTTGCAGCCATTCTTCAGCTTCCTGGTATTTACCCATTCTTAAATAAACAAGTCCCAGATTTGCGTAACCCAAAACCTCCTTCGGATCAAGGTCCACAAGTTTCAAAAACTCAGCCTCCGCTTCCTCCAGCTGGTTTTCTTCAAGATAAGCCAGTCCAAGTGTTTTTATGCTGATCATTTCTCCTGCGTCAGCAACATTCTTTTTCTTCTGGTTACACCCGCAAAGGATTAAGGCAATCACCCACAGCATCAATAATATAAGATATTTGAATTTCATTTCAGCACTAATGAATTTAGACATCATACTGATCTAATCCTCTGCAATCATATATGGATTTCCGTTCCGAATTATCATAAGGCTGGCGCAGCCAGAGCGGTTACCATTTTCATCAAATTGTATATCACCCGTAATGCCGGATTTATGATTTGTCTCAACAAATGCCTCAATAATCCTGTCACGATCCGTACCTGCCCTTTTTATAACCCCGATGATCACATTGATACCATCGTAGGCATAAGCTGCTGCCGCCCCCGGCTGGTAGCCAAAAGTTTTGTGAAACTCCTCTTGAAATGCAATTCCATCATCTGTGAACCAGTGGCCGGAAGAAACCAGTACAATGCTCTCCAGGCTATTCCAATCAGGGCTTCTTGTCTTTTGCCCATCCGTAACTGCTAATGTACCAAAAATCATTTGATTCATGCTTCGTTGTTTTAACACAGGTACTATCTCCGAAGCAAATTCAGGTTCTCCAAACAAAATAATGGCTTCAATACCATGTTTTTCAATATCTGTCAGGATCTCAGGGAGATTCTTTCCTGATTGACCATACATAAACTGTCTGGGCGCCGCAATGTTCAGGGAACTGGTAACTTTGACAAAGGTACTGACAGCATGCCTGGAGTCGTAGGCTTCCGTGGTAATGGTTGCCAGATTTTCTAATTTTCTTTTGTGATAGATTTCCTGAACCAGAGAAGTCGCCTGTTGATGGTCATTTGGTATGCATCGAAAATACCAGGGGACGAAAGCCTGGGACAGGGTCATTTCGGTTGCCCATGAAGATAAAAAGGCAATCCTGGTTTTCGTTGCCACCTGTTCTGCAAGGTGTGCATTCCGGCCATCCAGGGAACCCATGATTGCTACTACCTCATCTTCAAACACCATGCTTACGGATTCCTTGGACCCAGCTCCCCATGGACCTTCTGTTGAACGGACAACCAGCTGAAAGTACCGCTTGCCTCCTGCCTCGTTTGCTTCCCGGATGGCTAATTCTGCGCCGTGTTTTGCTGCCAGAGCCTCCTTATCAGGAATTAAAAGTCCGATCTTAACGATATTATCCTGTTTTTCAGTATGATTCAAAGTTTGAGCTCCGGTGATGGCCGGTCCGCCAGCAAACACTATCAGGAAGCAAACCAGCGTTAATGATTTGAACTGAATCATAGATTATTGAATATCACAGGAACGGTTATGCTATGAATGATTTATGGTGATATATTTTCCTTCCTGTTGCCTGTGCTATTTTCTCAATATCCTTTACTAACTGAACAAACTCATTCGGATAAAGAGATTGCTGGCCATCGCTTAAGGCTTCCAGGAGTTTGTTGTGAACCTCCACCATAATACCATCGGCTCCGGCAGCAATGGCAGCTTTGGCCATGGCCGGCACTAACCAGCTATGCCCGGTTCCATGACTGGGATCTACAATTACAGGAAGATGGGTTTGCCGTTTTAAGACAGGCACAGCACTCAGGTCAAGCGTATTTCTGGTAGCCGTTTCAAATGTACGAATACCTCTTTCACACAATATAACTTCATGGTTTCCTTCGCTGAGGATATACTCTGCAGCATGAAGATACTCATCAATGGTAGCCATTAAGCCACGTTTGAATAAAACAGGTTTCCTGCATTTACCTGCTTCTTTCAGCAGGGGGAAATTATGCATGCTCCGGGAACCTATCTGTATGATATCTGCATATTTACAAACCAATTCCATCTGTCGTGGATCCATAACTTCTGTAACAACAGGTAAACCGGTTTCTTCTCTGGCCAGACTGAGGTACCTGAGTCCTTCTTCCCCGAGACCCTGAAAACTATAAGGGGAAGTTCTGGGTTTATAGGCTCCGCCCCGCAATATATTTGCACCTCCGGAATATACTGCTTTTGCAGTTTCCAGTATCTGTTCCATGTTCTCAACGGCACAGGGACCGGCAATTATTACGATTTCTTCACCACCTATCTCTATCCCATTAACATTTAGTACTGTATCAATTGTGTTTGTCTGGCGATTGACCAGGTTGGGAGCAGAACTCCCGTATTTACTTGGGTCATCACCCTTATGTGTTTCCATTATTTTGTATTTACTGATGCAACGGAAGTAAGCGGTGGGGGAGGAAAAAATTCAAACTTGCCATAGCGTACTTCAGTCATCCAGATAGGTCCGATATCATTCCAGGATGCATCAAAGATAATCTCACCGGTGACACCCTGATATCCCTGAAAGGTTTTAAGGTCTGTAAGCACATCACGAATAAGGTAGCGGTTAAGTCCCGCTTTATGAATTGCCTCAATAATGATATTCATACCGTCATAAGCATGGGCGGCAAAGACATCAGGTTCCTGGCCAAATCTCTTATAATAGTTTTGATTAAAGGCTTTTAACTTCGGGATATCAAGGGTAGGGTTATATTGACAGGTAGTCACTACTCCCTCGGCCTCCTTGCCTGCAATCTTGAGAAAGACGGGAGAAACTAGCCTGTCGCATCCATAGACAGGTTGTTGCATCCCCATTTCCCGCATTTGTTTTAAGATCAGGGCCGTCTCTTTTGCATTTCCCCAAAGAACGACAGCATCGGGATTAGAATTAATGATCCGTTCGATTTGCGTGGTAAAACGGGTCTCCCCGTCAGCAAACCGGACCTCAAGGACAAGGGGATAGCCAAGACGAAGCGCTGCATCCCTGAATTCCATGATCCCGACCCGGCCATAGCGGTTGTCTGCACGCATTACTGCCACCCGGGAATGGCTTTTTTTCCGGTAAATGTAGTTTACGAGTGCGTAGCTGCTTTGCCGGTCATCTGCAATACAGCGTATCACCCAGGGTATGCGTGTTTCAGTGAATGTAGGGTCCGGATCTCCGGTATTAACCATGGGAAGTTCCACTTTCAGTGCCACCCGCAATGCGACATGTGAATTGATATCATCAATGGTACCAATAAAGGCCCAAACCTTCTCATCATGCATTTTTACTACCTCGTTGGCAGCAGCCCCCCATAGTCCCACATCATTGTGTGGCAAAATTTTGAACGGAATACCCTTATACCCACCCCGCTTGTTTTCCTCTTCCGCTGCCAGGGTCGCTCCCTGCAACATCTGGATGCCCTGGGGAACCATCACCGAACCTTCCAGGGGTCCAAGCAATCCAATTTTTATTTCACTCAGACCGGTTGGTTCGGGTTTTTCGCGGCCTGCACCAGTGAAGGCCTGCGGCTCATCGAGAAAATTCTTGTAGGCTTTCTGAAACCTGCCATAAGGTACCATTTCATCAGGTGTTTTGCCGTAATTCAGCTTATCTTCCTGGCCGTGCATCTCCAATACCGGAACCAGAATGAAGAGGGCTGAAACCAGGAGTTGAAGTGTACGTCTCATGATTGGTTCTTTATTAATTATTAATTCTTTCACCCCGGCTGACACCTTTGGATGTGGCAATCCAGATCTCATCGTCCTGTGTATCTACTCCTAGGACAAAGTTATGAGAAATTGAAGTAGATGCATCTATTCTATTTACTTCGTTGCCGTTGGTTATCAGCACCTTACCCTTAGAGTCGTTTTCATTTCTCTGGTAACTTACCCAGGTATCACCGTTAAAACTGCTTAATCCCAGATCGGTACACAGATAGACCACAGGACCTTCAGCCTTCAGGAAGTTCATGAAATTGCTGAGCAGCCCGCTATCATGGTCAAAATAGCCTTTCCAGCGTGTGCCGTCATAACGGCTTAATCCAAAGTAGGTTGCTACCCAGAGAATGCCATCTGCATGGGAAACTCCCGTTGTAATATCATGAACCAACCCATCGTCAGGAAAAACATCCAGTTCCATTTCTCCGTCCGGATCAACATAGTCCCTGAATTTTTCAGTCTTCGTATTATATTCAATCACTCCTCCTCCCCAGGCAGCAATAAAGATCTTATCGTCACCGGCACAAACCCCATAGGTCCAGGGTTCATGCATGGGAGCATTCCTTTCAGTGTAGATCCCCCATGTTTTAGAG
>JAZGGT010000568.1:0-9972 GCA_036480555.1 Bacteroidales bacterium
AAAAGGAAGGATGAGAATGGCCGTACCAGGACGAAGCAGGTCCCTATACTGCTTTATTTCAGCTTTGATGGCAAACGCTTACAATTAAATACCGGAGAACGGATTGATTTCGTGGATTGGGACTTTCGGGCGCAGCGCGTACTAATACCAGCACGGGGAAGTAAAGCCATGAACAGGTATTTGCAGTCCCTCGCAGATGAAGTGATGGGAATTTACCTGGAAGCCAAGACAATCGGACTGAACCCGGGAATTGATTACCTGCGAAAACAGATTAAATACAACAGGCGAAAAGAAAACATTGGCTTTTTCGATGTGTTCATGCTGTTCATTGATGAAAATCATCACAGGTGGAGTATTCATACTTTCAGAAAGATCAGGACCACTTACCATCATCTAAGAAAATTCGCCGAAACGGAACAAATTGAGATCGAGTTCAGCCGGATAGACAGAACTTTCCTGGAACAATACATCCGTTTTTTCAGGATTAAATACAGTCATTCAAATATTACAATTTCAAAAAACCTGGATGTCTTAAAATGGTTCCTGAACTGGGCTAACAGGAGGGGATATAATAAAAGCCTGCTGTATAGGGAATTTCAGCTCGAATGGATCAGCAAGCCGAGAATCAGCCAGTCAGACCTTGTACTTGATTGGGAAGAGCTGATGAGAATTTGGCGGTTTGAACCCTTTTCACCTGAACTAACAGAAGTACGAGATATTTTCTGTTTTATGTGTTTTTCGGGACTAAAACTCTCCCGGATATACCAGTTAAAAAGCAGCAATGTCTATCCGGGTTACATCAGTTTGCAGGGGAATGGTAAATTCCAGTCATTTAATTTACCACTCAATGAACGGGCCTATGGAATTATTAGCCAGTACATTGACAAAGAAGGCCCGGATGGCAATTGTTTTCCCTATTTCCGTCATCCTGACTTTAACAGACATTTAAAGCAACTGGGAAAAAATGCCGGGATAAATCGATTTGTCAATGTCTCGTTTTACTCAGGTACAGAGAAAGGATCAAGGCAGGTCCCAAAATACGAGGTTCTTTCATCCAAAGTCGCCATCAATACTTTCTTATTCAATGGATTGAAGCTTGGCATCTCTGCCGAGGTATTGTCGTTTCTGACGGATAGGAAAACCCTTGCCAGCATAGACCGGATCAGGCCAATCCTTGAACATGCGGCCTACGACGATATCAGAAAATTTGATAATTTGCAAGCAGATGAGTGAATTCAGAACCTGATGTATCGAAACACTGTGATATTATTTTGTACACTTTTACTGTGTTTAACAGCCTGCCAGGTTGATCCTGTGGATTATCCAGCTGCGTATCCGGTAATCACTTACAATGCCGGAGATTATGAGCACAGCTTTGACAGCCTGGTGTCTGAACTGGGGTACCGGAAAGAGTTGCCAGCGGGATTTGAACTACAGACCCTGCTAGCATTGAAGCATTATCCTGAGCTAACAAATACACGTATTAATTTCATCGTTAAAGAAGCGTTTATCCCCCTAGCGTCCAGACCTTCCCTCATATCCTTGCTCAGACAACGGGATAAAAGAACCTACAGGGTGATCATCTCTGACCAGAGCCTTCCGCAGATGGATGCTATCTTGCTTAAGAATTTGCCTTTTAATGCCCAGGTGGCAATTATTGGCCATGAGCTGGCTCATGCAGTGGAGTATGAGACAATGAACAGCCACCAATTATCGGCTGTTGGTTTACTGTATTTTATAGGATCATTCAGGGCCTCTATGGAAAAGGGAACAGATAAGCGTACCATTGAACATGGACTTGGATGGCAATTACTGGAATATGCTGAGTATGTAAGGAAAGTCTCCGGATCAGATGACAGACAGACTGATTTTATGGATAAGTTTTACATGAACCCGCAGGAAATCAGGACCCTGATTGACCAATCTGAATTGTACCAGAAGGATTTTCAATAATTCATCATCCTTTAATTTTTAGATTGTTTCTTCTCTCTTTAGTACTCTCGAATTAATTATTTAATATCTTGGGAGTATAAAATCCCCAAAAGAAAAGCGTCATGCTAAAAAAGATAAATAGTAGAATGAGCATTTTGTTCACGATAATTATATTGCTCGTCACATCCACTTCGGGTTTAAAAGGACAACCAGGATAAGGCATTGAAGGTATCTGGCTGGGTACGCTTAAAGTGGGTGAGATGGAGTTAAGAATTGCCCTCACTTTTTCGGAATCAGAAGATGGTATCCTCAGTGCAACCATGAATAGCATTGATCAGAGCAGCGGGGAAGTTCCCATGGAAAAAGTAATCATGAACAAGGATAGCCTGCTGGTGCAACATTCAGGAATTGGTGTCGAATTTGAAGGAGTAGTCGATCTGGCTGCAAACACTTTTGATACTGAATTCAGGCAGGGACCGGGCAGATTTCCAATTGTATTCAATAAAGTTGAGAGTTTGCCTATTTCAGCCAGGCCCCAGGAACCGAAAAAACCATATCCATACAAGGAAGAACAGGTTGAATATGAGCATGAAGCAGCAGGTATCAAAATTGCCGGAACGCTTACCTATCCAGGTTCCGGTGGACCCTTTCCAGCTGTCATCCTACTTTCCGGTTCTGGTCCCCAGAACCGGGATGAAGAAATTTCCGGGCACAAACCCTTCATGGTTCTGGCTGACTACCTGACCCGGAACGGGATAGCTGTATTAAGATCGGACGAACGAGGTGTGGGCGGTACAATGGGTAACTTCCAAGGCTCCACAACCGGGGACTTTACCGATGATGCCTTGGCAGGAGTTGCCTATTTAAAAGGCAGGGACGAAATTAATCCCAAATGGATTGGGTTGGCCGGGCATAGTGAGGGAGGCATGATGGCTCCTATCGCTGCTTCAAATTCAAGTGATATTGCCTTTATTGTAATTATGGCCGGTCCCGGAATTACATTTAGTGATGTGATTCTTTTCCAAAAAGAACTTAGATGGAAAGCAATGGGGGTGAGTGATGAAGATATGGAACTGAACCGGTCCTGGCATAATCAGGTCTCGAAGATTACATCAATGGATATTGACAATGAAGAGGTCAGGGGGAAAGTCATGCTGCTGTATAAAAGTCTGAGCGAGGACGAAAAAACCCGTTTGCATAAGACACCGGAAAGTGTAGAGGGTGAAATTAAACATCTTACCGATCCCTGGTGGCGGTATGCAACAAAATATGATGCCCGAGCTACACTCATGAAGGTAAAATGCCCTGTACTGGCTATCAATGGGAGTAAAGATATGCAGGTAGTTGCAAAAGAGAATCTTCCTGCCATAGAAGAGGCCCTCCAAACAGGAGGAAACGGTAATTTCCTGATCAAAGAGCTGGAAGGTTTAAATCACTTGTTCCAGACTGCTGACACCGGTGATGAAACCGAATACGGCAAAATTGAAGAAACCTTTTCACCAGTGGCCATGAAACTTATTGCCGACTGGATCCTGCAGCAGGTTGAGATGGAATAAATTTATCATATTCGAAAGGGCAGTACGGTACTTGATTTTTGTTGTATACCACATCATTAAAATATTCTCTTGCCTCATTGGTCCATTGTCCGTCACCAAATAATGATTTGTAATAAGGTTTAATTGCCTCCAATGCCGCAAACCAGTCTTCTGATCTTTCAGCGTTGATTTCCTTAACCAGGTCAAGACAGATTGTGGTGTAAACTGCACGTGCCATCTGCATAGAGTCGCCTATCAGTTCGTTCTGAATGACAGGCCATAATTGGAAACGCAACTCTCCTGTCCGGTGCAATGGTTTGGGCAGGTTTTCAATATTGGCTGGTTCCTCAAGATTAATTCGGAAACCTGATTCACCGTCTATTTCCATTATTTTACCACCATTCTCCAGGATTACAATTTTAGCAATCTGGTAGTGCATATCAGCAAAACCTGTAATGGTTAAATCGGAAGGTAATCCAGGCCGACGGTTATTTTTATATTCATCCTTTATATTCCATCCCTGTGCTCTTATCCATTTTTCACCTTTGAGCACACCCATAATGGTTCCAACCATGGCTGCAACATTGTCCGCATCCCATCCAAAATTGAAAGCATGGCGAATGGATTCCACAAAATCGCCTTCTCCATGCAAAATGGAGGCAATAGTAGCCGCTGTAATAATCCGGTAACCATTGCTCCCTCCAGGCCCACCAAATTGGCCATTCCACCACTCTTCCTTGATGGACACACGGGTGGCCTGCCAGTCTTCGGGGTGCGCCTGGTACCATGTTATTACTTTTGAAACTATTTCGTGAATCTCGCTGTTTGGGTCAACAGCAGCTAGTCCGGCTTTGATTACCTCCGTATAATCGTTTTCAAAAAAAGCAATAGCAATCATGGCATCGTACAATTGGGTGGTTTGTATGGGTTCTCCATCAACCGCAACATGGGTGTAATGCGTACCAATTTTAGCAGCAGTCTGCGGCATGCCGGGGGATATCAAAGCAAATTGTTCGCAGAGGAATTGTCCGGAAATGTTAAATAAGGCCCAGGGATTAAATGCAATACGTCCTGAATAAGGAGGTTGAATACCTATATCCATAAGATTACGTGCGTACCTGTTGGAACACCAAATTTTGTCACTGATATTTTCAATCCATAGATCATAAATTTCATCGTATGGCAAAATATGCCGGCCAGATTTCAGCATATGATAAATATATACGAATTCAATATCCGTATCATCGTCAGTAAATGCACCATTCGAAAGATCTGGTGTATAATCGGTAACATTTCCAGGTTCATCGGTGTATTTGTTCTCATGCACAAGACCGTTTAAGTTGCCAAAAAACTGTCCTATAATTCCTCCGTTTATTTTGTCGCGAAGTAATTCAGCGGTTATTTCTCCGGTCTCGCCAGAAACACCCTGAGAGAAATTCATGGCAAGAATGCAAGATACGAAAAGGGTAATCAGATATTTATTCATTTTGTCTTCGACATGCGTTAATAAATTCTTCAGCTTTTGCAGAATATCCAAATTCACTCTCAACCAGCCGAATTGCAGCAAATGTCATCCACTTGCCTTCAAGGGTTTCTTCATATTCATATGCTGCAGTACAATCGCGCAATACAACACAGTTATAATGAAAGGTGTTAGTCATTTCACGAATGGCTCCTGGAATATTTAGCAAACATAGATCGGCCATGAAACCTGCATAAATCAGAACACTTATATTTTCTCTCCTGCAGAGTCCGTTCAATTGCCATCCTGTAACAAATACTGATTCATCAGGAAGTGGTTTCAATAATTTGGCAATATCAAACTCTTTGGTATGGGTTATCCAGACGGGTCCTGGGTAATTATCCCCATATTCTCTCTTCCAACCCTCCTTGTAAGAAACAGGATCAATGCTTTTTTCAAATGCTACCCGCTTCACAGGGTTTTGTAGTCCCTGGTCATTCTTGAGTTCCTGGTATTGCGGATATTTTTCAGCATAGGTAGATTGTGCCAAATGAAACACTTTGATTCCGGATTGGCGGGCTGCTTTTAATACCGGATGTATGTTATCCTCGACAATTTTATGGGCTTCAGGAACCCAGGCACCCGCTTCATCATCTTTCCATGTTGTTGTATCATAGATGGGATAGGGACCATCTGCTTCACCCAGGTTCCAGGTGTGGACAAGCACAAGGCCAATTTTTCCAGCATTGATATTTAAGGTATCCATTTGCAATCCTTCTTCTCCGGAGGGTGGCATACCGGGCCCGTATAATTGTGCAATCTGGTAGTACCGGACCGGTAAATTGAATAATTGACCCGTTTGATCCTTATCAATAAGATCCTGTCCTGAAAGGGTATCTGGATTTACTGAAATAATCAGCATAATCAACCAGATAATTCCAATATGTATAGTCTTTATTTTCATAACTTTAGCTTTAGTATTTGAGAATGATACCCTGATAAGACTCCAGTTCAGGTATGGTTATCTGGACTCCATCATCTACGATCTTAAAAGGAACACTGTTTCCATCAAAATCACTGATATCAGCCGGGATAACTCCTGGGTTGAATTCAAACTCAAGGAGCTTGTGCGGAACAATATATCGGATCACTCCTATGCTTTCATACTTACCCCTTACAAGTGGACTTGTAGTATGATTGATAATTAAGACCGTATATTGCTTCTTTATAGGGTTGTGAAATATTCTTATCTCAACCGGAGGAGGTATACCAGGAGTTTCCAATATGGAAGGACCGCCAACCCAATGGATCGTTTCTTCGAGCAAGCGGGTATATTCCGGAGCATAGACCCTTCTCTGTATTTCATCTGCCTGTGGAACAAAATACGCAGTTTTTCCCTTGCCATATTGACGTACAACTGCCAGGGGCCAGAGAGCCGGACCGGGAAAAACGCCTCTCCTGTTGTATTCTTCGGCAGATAACCTTGCATGATCGGGAATGTGAATGTCACCGATGACCGTTGCACCTGGGGCGGGTTTAATGGCAGCAAAATTCCCCCAAAAACTGAAATAACTATCCTTATCTATTTCTGATGTTATCGCATGATCCTGCCTTGCGCTTGCATAATAAAAGTAACCCCGGTCGATATCACTTACCTTAAGATCAGGATGCCGGGATAAGGTTTCCTGTGAATATGGAGTCCGGATATCAAGTAGCTTATATCCAAGCATTTCAGACAGTATTGGTTTCTCACGTAGACTACCATTGGCTTCCTTATACCCGGTCATATAAGTAACAAGCAATCCCATGCCTTGATTTACTGCTCGCTCAATGGCTTCTGCAGTCTTATCGGCAAGGTATGCTGCATTCGGAATGATCAGAACCCGGGTTTGATCCAGGTCACCTTGCTGTATTCCTTTCTCAGATATAATATTAAAAGGTATATGTGCTTCAAACAGAAGTCTGTAAATACCTTCGAAATCTTTCATATACTCACCAGGATCTTGTAAATATGATGGCAGGGAATGAAGTATTGTTGCATAATAGACCTCTTCTCCCTTGTCATTCAGATGGTAGAATTTTTCAATATCAGCAAAGGTCTGACCAAGTTGCTCTTTTCCCGTGGCATCAAAATCCATGGCGCAAAGGTCAAGGATTAATGGAGCTGAATGGTTGGCCACACAATCCATCAGCAGCATTTGAGTTCCCTCCACAGGAAAGTGCCTTGCATCATGTTTTACTGAATGTCTCACATTACCCCATATGGCACCGTTCTCAAAATAAATCTTGGTAATCCGGTGTTTCATACCCAGGGCAACCAGATCATCCTTTTGATAAAATTCGGGCAAAACGACATCTACAAGATCTACTCCCAATCTGGCGTGATGGTTTTTAATCCAATTTTGGACGTATGCAGTTCCAGGCTGGTTCTCATCAATTATTTTCCGGATCCCGGCACAAAATCCTTTGATACTATTCTCCCGGAACTCGTTTAGTAATTTTGGGTATTGGGAAGAAGGAATACTATGGTTGAAGGCAAGTACAAATTCATCCTCAATAACTGGCATGGACTTGCTGTACAGGTTCTTAAATTTCTCCTGGCAGCTGGGACAATAACAACTCCCCGGTAACTGATCAAAATATATCCCATCCACGTCATAAAGGGTAAGTATTTCTCTCACTTCTTCATAAATCAGATCTCGGTAAGGAGTATTATAACATATATAATTGAATTGTCGTCCAGGCTGTCCATTTATTTGGGGACCTTGAACGATCCATCCGGGATGTTCCTCCAGTACCCTTCCTGCTCCCATGGAAGTACCCAGCCACCAGGGAACAAAATAGAGATCGTTCTTCTTGCATAGGGTGGCCAACTCAGCAATTAAATCCATATTTCCAATTCTGTCATATTTTGGTGATACGTCGCTATCCCATAATGCATAACCATATACGGAAACACAGAAGGCCAGGGTATTACAGTTCAAATCTTTGGTTTTCTGAACCAGGTGTCTTGCATAATCCTTGTCCAGATCTTCACCAATCCTGATCCAATCATAGAATATCCGGGCAGTCTCATACCAGGGTTTATCATCCCCTTTCGAGATCTGAGCAGGGAGAGCATTTAAATTGATAAAAAGGATGATTATGGCTGATAACAAGGGATTCGACCATTGGGTGAGTCCTGAATTTTTCCCCATAATAATTAATTTATTCGATCAAAGTTAAGTGACCCATTGATTAATTCAAATTTGTTGGTGTTTTGATTGCAAAATTGTTGAATTGAGTGACTATTATCCCGCGCGAGCTCATCTGAGACATTTACTGTTTCATCCATTCGGATTACGCTTTCATCTATCTTCTTTTTGATTACACGGACAGGGATCGCAATTTTGAAGCAGAATAGTTACTGTTATTTAAAAAAATCAAAATCATGAAAACAATTAAATTATTATTCGTTAGCGCGATGGTAGGAATAAGCAGCTTTGTCTTTTCTGGGAACGCACTCGCCTTTTTTATAGATTTGAAACCTGTGGATATCCCGGACAAGGCAGTAGTTCGGTTAGAGGCTCCCAAAAACTATACTGCCTCTATTTATATTGCCGGTCCAGAGGGTGACATCCTTTTAGAGGAATCAATAACCTTGGATGAAGCCTCCACGAGGTTGTACGATTTTACCAATCTTGACAATGGAATTTATACGTTCCATTCATCGGATGAACAAAGTACAACAACCAAGAGGATCAAGGTAGAGGGCTCATCTATAGAGATATTGAGTAAAGAGGTTGAATATAAACCAATTTTCAATATCAATGATAAAAGTCTCAGTGTCAATTATCTCAATATGGGATCGGAGGATATTGAATTCATCATTGAAGGTAAGTATTCCAGCTTTTACCTGGTTGATGAGGGCAATGAAATAAGATTTAGAAAGCAATTCGATATCAGCAAACTACCAAGAGGTGAGTACTATGCTTTAATGAATGTAGGCAATAAACAGTATTATCACAAATTTAATGTAGAATGAGTTTGGCGATTGCGCGTAATATGCGGGCAATCCCTTTTTTTTAGATATAACTACAAACTGTCTTTTTCCCGCTCAGAATCTTCCAGGCTGATCTTTTTGTCCTTCTTAATATCCGGGAGGTATTCTTCGTAGATATTGTCCATTGCATTGAAGATATTTCTTCTTGCATTCCGGTTTAACCTGTCCAGTTGGCGTATGATTTCCTTGATTGATTCCCTTCTGGTAGTATCGTCATAGGGACATGATTTCTCCTGTTTTTTGAATGAGCGCAGGGTGGCGTAATAGGTCAATTCCTTTTCCGGGATGAATAGAAGTGGTCTTATCAGCCGGATCCTTCCTTCGAACATTGATAGTTTCTGTGGTAATGAACTGTAGGAACCATGGAAAATCATGTTCATCAACACGGTTTGAATGGCATCATCCTTATGGTGACCCAGGGCAACCTTGTTACAGTCCAGTTCCTTCGATAATTGAAAAATCCGTTTCCGGCGGTTCCAGGAACAGATAAAACAGGGAGCTTTTTTGGGGTAAATGGTCAGGTCTACCTCAATTTCTTCCATGTAGAGGGGGATGTTCAGTTCGGCGCAAAAATCCTCCAGGTATCCAGTGTCCATTTCGTAACCAATATTTGTAGCGCTCACATGGACTGCGAATATCTGGAAATCAAAAGGCAGATGCCTTCTCCTGTCTGCCAGGGCTTCGAGCAGTATCATCGAATCTTTCCCCCCGGAGAGTCCAACGAGTACCCTGTCACCGGCCTCAATCAGCTGATGTTCATTCAGCATTTTGCCCACCTTTTTGGAAATCTTATCAAATTGTTTTCTGCGCTTTCTTTCCCGGTCAATCATTTCATAAAAATATCTATTTTTAATGGCTATTTTAAATCAGCTTCCTAATGAGACACTTCATTCTCGCCATTCTCATATTTCTGCCTGCATTTCAAGCACTTACAGCTAATAACACCGGTGAGGGGGAAATACAGACAATTACCGGGAAGGTATCCGGGCTGAAAAAGTTTG
>JAZGGT010000569.1:0-5580 GCA_036480555.1 Bacteroidales bacterium
ACGTTCTTAACCTCAGCACTGTCCCGATCGGTCGATGCCTGCAGATATTGCATAGGTACGAGCAGTATGAGCACCCAGGTATTTTTCAGGATTTTCATTCCAAAATATTAAAACTTGCACCTTGTACCGTACTTAACCTAATACAAATTTAATCATTAGATTTGATTCAACGATCCTACCCTAATACGATATTACTATGTTAAAACGTTTCATTCCACTTCGTTTTATCCTCGTTTTCAGCACTTTCCTGCTAACCATACTGCTTTACATCGACAGGGCCTGTATATCGGCCGCCAAGGAAGACATCACCCGTGATCTGAATTTTGATATGACGGACTTTGGATGGGTAATGGCCATGTTTACCCTGGGGTATGCCCTTTTTCAGACACCTTCAGGGAAACTGGCTGACAGCAGGGGACCTAGGACTATCATCACAACGATCGTTGCCCTGTGGTCCGTCCTGACAGCATTGACCGGTGCAGCATGGAACTTTGTATCCATGATGGTCATAAGATTCCTTTTCGGTGCGGGCGAAGCCGGTGCCTTTCCCAGCCTGGCCAAGGTTGTCTTCAACTGGTTCCCGGTCAGGGAAAGGGGAATCGTACAGGGGATCAACTTTTCGGGTTCCCGGCTGGGGGCAGCCTTTGCCCTGCCCCTCGTGGCATGGATGCTGACCCGGATGGGCTGGCGGTGGACTTTTGTTATCTTCGGCTGTTTCGGACTGTTATTCTCCATCCTGTGGTACCTGCTGTTCAGGAACAAACCCGAACAGTCAAAAGCGATCTCGGCCGAGGAAAAGGAATATATCCTCACCACCCGGCAACAACCATCTTCCAGCACAAAGGCTTCCCTTTCATTTGGCCGCATCATCAGCTCCCGTAATATGTGGATGAACATGGTCCAGTACATCTGCAGCAATTTCACCTTTTACTTTACTCTCACATGGATGTACCCTTACCTGAAGGAGCGGTTTGCACTGGGCGGGATTGAAGCCGGGTTCTATGCCATGGCCCCACTTGTCGGGGGAGCCGTGGGGAACTGGTTCTCGGGGATCCTGGTAGATGCCATATACCGGCGTGGCAATCTTAAGCTTTCCAGGCGGCTGCCTGCCATCATAGGGTTTATCCTGGCGGGCTTTGGGATCATCATGATGTCAATGAGTAATTCACCCCAGGTGTCGATCATCTTCCTTACTATTGCAATTTTTGGCGCCGACATGACACTCAGTCCATCCTGGTCATTCTGTATTGACATCGGCAAGGATAATGCCGGTGCTGTATCCGGCACCATGAATATGGCAGGGAACCTGGGTGCATTTGTCACCATCATTGCCTTCCCGTACCTCCTGGGATGGACAGGAAGCCATGAAACATTTTTCTATGTCTGCGCCATCCTTTCAGTAACGGCCATTATCATGTGGTTATTTATGGATCCTGATAAATCCATAGAAAAATAATTTGTAAATTCAGTCAGATTAAAATATCGCTAACCTTTCAAAATAACAGCAAATGAGAATAGTAATTGACGCCGATGATGCAGGCCTTAAGTTAAAACATGACCTGATCGATCACCTGGAAACCCTTGGAGTCGAGATCGTCGATCTCAACTATCTCGGGAAAACCCCGGATGCAAGCTATCCGGAAATAGGATATAACCTTGCTGTCAGGATCAAGGACCAGGAATATGACCGGGGAATCCTGATCTGCGGAACGGGACTTGGCATGGCCATGATCGCCAATAAAGTGGAAACTGTTTACGCCGGCCCATGTCATGATGTTTATTCCGCAGAAAGACTGCGGAAAAGCAATGATGCGCAGGTGATTACCATGGGCGCCAGGGTAGTGGGTGTCGAACTGGCCAAAACCATTGTTGATGCATGGCTTGAGGCAGAATTCCAGGGTGGCAGTTCCAGACCAAAAGTCGAAACCATGCGCAACCTGGAGAACCAGTCATTTCATCCCGAAAGCCAACTTTAATCAGCTTACCATGCAGAAATTCATCAATGATCCACAGTCAGTGGTGGACGAAATGCTTGAGGGTTTCGTCAAAGCACATGGCGACCTGGTCGCAGAAACAGAAAATGAACGGGTGCTAAAATACAAGAGCGCGCCCGTGGACGGCAAGGTCGGGATCGTAACCGGCGGAGGATCCGGGCATAAGCCTGCTTTTATTGGCTATATAGGAAAAAACATGGCGGATGCCGTGGCGGTTGGAGAGATCTTTACCTCACCTCCTGCACAGATGTTCTATGATGCCATCAAAGCTGCAGATTCCGGAAAAGGGGTAGCCATCCTTTACGGTAACTATGCAGGGGATAACATGAATGTACAAATGGCCATGGAACTGGCTGAGGAAGAAGGCATCAAGGTGCAGAAAGTAGTGGCCAATGACGATGTACCATCTGCCCCGAATACCGAGCGGGAGAAACGCAGGGGGGTCGCAGGCGAGATCCTGATGTGGAAGGCAGGTGGTGGAAAAGCCGCCCTGGGAGGTGACCTGGATGATGTTATCAGGGTCTCCCGGAAGGCCATTGATAATGCACGGAGCATAGGAGTGGGACTCAGCGCTTGTACAATACCTGATGTAGGCCATCCGAATTTTACTGTGGAGGACGGGAATATGGAAGTGGGGATAGGGCACCACGGGGAACCCGGCATTGAGATCGCGGGACTGGAAACTGCCGGGGAGGTGGCCCGGAGAATGTGCGATGTGATCCTGCCTGACCTTCCATTCAACAGCGGGGACCAGGTGGTTTTGATTTTATCCGGATTGGGCTCAACTCCGGTGATGGAGCTATACATATTATTAAACGACGTGGAGAAAATACTTACAGAAAAGGGGATCAAGATCCATCTGTCCTATGTGGGAAATTATTTTACTTCGCTTGAAATGGCCGGGGCAACACTGACACTTATGAAACTCGATGATGAATTGAAAGAGTGTATAGAGCTGGAAGCAGATTCAGTGGGACTGAGGCAATTCCAGGTAAAGAAATAAACAGGATTACAATCATGGAAGGTATTACAAAAAAAGAAGGAATCGTGGTCCTGGATAATATCATCAAAGTGATCCAGGAGAACAAACAGTACCTGAGTGATATCGATGGAGCCATTGGTGACGGGGACCATGGGATCAATATGAACAAGGGATTCAGCATGTGCAGAGAGGAACTGGATAAGAATCCGGGGGACCTGCCACATGGACTGAACCTTCTGTCAAGGGTGCTGATGATGAAGATCGGTGGATCAATGGGTCCGTTGTATGGCAAGTTCTTTAAGGGTATATCTACCCGTCTTGCTGAACACGAAACAATTGATGTACAGTCTTTTGGCGAGGCACTCAGGGCATCTAAAGACGCTATCGGCTCTATCTCCCAGGCTGAAATTGGGGACAAAACCCTGGTGGACGCCCTGTATCCGGCCGTGGATGCCTATCAGGCTGCACTGGATGAGGGCAAGGATTTTACAGGTGCACTGGCGGATATGAAACAGGCAGCCAATGCCGGGCGCGATAATACGAAAGACCTGGTAGCCAAGATTGGCCGTTCAAGCCGTCTCGGGGACCGTTCAAAAGGTGTGATCGATCCAGGAGCAGCATCCTGTGCACTGATCCTTGAGACCATGGCCGATACCATCACAGGGCTCATTAATTAAACCAAATAAATGAAAATGAAACAAGGTGTAATTATTGGATTTTTAGGCAAAACACAGGACAGGTTCTCAGAGTACCAACAGCCGGTGGGTACCCAGGACAAACTACAGATCGTCAAGGAGATTGATGGATTTGACGGTGTGGAAATGGTCTTCCCGTATGAGACCGGTGACCCGGCAGAAACAAAAAAATGGATGGATGAGCTGGGACTGACCTTCGCAGCCATCAATGTCAATATCAAGAAGGAAGCTGAATGGGTGCCCGGTGCCTTATCCAGGCCATTCAAAGACATCCGTGACCGGGCCGTGGAAATGATCAAGAAGGGCAAGGATTACGCAAAGGCCGTTGCTGCGACTCATGTCACCTGTTGTCCGCTTAGTGATGGATATGATGTACTTTTCCAGATCGACTATTCAACTGCCTGGAAATACATGATCGAGACCATTGAAAAAGCAGCTGATTACCTCCCGGAAATTCCACTTTTTATAGAACCAAAATACTCCGAGACCAGGGTACACTGCCAGCTTGATACTACCGCAAAAGCCCTGCTCCTGCTGAAAGAGGTGGGTAACCCAAATACCGGCATCACACTGGATATTGGGCATTCCCTGCAGAGCCAGGAAAACCCTGCCCAGTCCCTCGTCACCATATTCGATTCCGGATTCGATGCCTATATCCATACCAATGACAATGATACCAGGGCAGACTGGGACCTGATAGGGGCCAGCAGGCATTTCCTGCATTATGTGGAACTGATGTTCTGGGCCAGGGAATACAATTATGACAAGTATTTCACCACCGATGCCTCACCCAGGATATTCGGCATGGTTGACTTCTTCAACCGGCACGCAGAGATCAGCAAAGGGGTATGGGACCTGGCAGGCAGACTTGACAGGCAGAAATACCGGGAGCTGATGGCCGAAGAAAATTATATCGAACTCATGCGGCTTGTCAACAAAGAGATTTACAGAATTTAAATACTAACCAATAACAAATCTATGAAACCCAAAACTTTACTGGCAAATATCATGCTGGCAGGTATTCTTGTGTTCTGCAGCCAGCAAACCTCAACAGACTCATCCCCTGCTGATCCTTTAGACGACGGAAGACTATGGTATGAGAAACCATTCCGCCTGGTACAGACCAACCTCAGGGAAATCGATGCCATTACCCTCGATCCGGAGGAATATGTTTCCATGATTAAGGATTTCAAGGCTACAGTGGCCCTGTTCAATGTAGGTGGTATCGTGGCCAATTATCCCTCCGAGCTTGAATTCGAATATGTCAATCCCAACCTGAGGGAAGACATGGTGGGAAAAGTTCTTGAGGGACTCCATACAGAAGGGATCGCCATGATGGGGCGTTTTGATTTCAGCAAGATGAATGAGCAGTTTGCGTTTGAGAATCCCGATTGGTTATATAAAAATGTAAAAGGGGAATATGTCAACTACAACGGACAGGTGCATGCCTGCATCAATGGTCCCTACCAGCAGGAATACTCCCTGAAGATCCTTTCAGAAGCGCTGGGACGATATGACCTGGACGGGGTATTCTTTAACATGATCGGCTATCCCACGCGTGATTACAGCCATAACTACCATGGGATATGCCAGTGCGATAATTGCAAAAGGCGGTTTGCCGAGAACTCCGGCGGCATGAAGCTTCCGAAGGAGGAAGATATCAGTGACCCCGTCTTCAATAAATACAGGGAATTCAAGCAATTTACCATCGATGAGCTTTTTACAAAAACCAATAAGCTTATCAAATCTTTCGGTGAGGATATTGCTGTATGCACCTATACCATAAAGGGGGTGGACATCGTCCGGAGGGAATCAGGATCCGGTATGTGGCGTCGGCAGGAATGGGATTATCATGGGTCAGACAATGTCAAGCTGGATATTAATTCCTGGACCGACCGTACCGTAGCGA
>JAZGGT010000570.1:0-5119 GCA_036480555.1 Bacteroidales bacterium
TTATCTTTAATACACCAGACAGTACAATATCCACTCTGGATAAAATAAGAAGAAGGCAATTTAACGTGTGGTTTCATATAATGGTCCACGTAATGCATAAATTGTCAGGTACAGTCTTCCCTCAATTTCAATCTTAGGGGATTAAATGGCATTAAACCCAGAGCAAGCCATGGACCCTTATTTCCGGGGCAAGCCCCATGGAATTTGATCACTAATGATTAAATGTACGTCTTTTTTTATGATCTACTGCATTAAATGCGTAGAATACTTTCATTTATATGTATGCTTTAACATTCCTTAATTTGAAACAACGCAGAAGGTGGCCAGGGAAATTTCCCGTGCGTGTTGGACTCGTGGCTGATGAAAGCGTGGCACTCCATTCTTTAAATTCACATCTCCTCGAATTTCCTTCCAAAACGAAGTGGGGCCTGATTCCATTATTAAGCAGAGCGATGGTTAGTAATGGAACAACTTGTCCCGGTGAATAACACGCCTGTTATTCCTGGACCGGATCTCGACTATGTAGAGTCCCCGTTCAAGATCAGCCAGAGACCTGGTATAAAGTTGCTGCCAGGGATCAATGAGATCAGTGATCACCATTTTACCGGACAGGTCATAAAGGGTGAACTGCATCGCTTCACCGGGAATATCCTCGAAATATAAATTAACCAGCTCCCCTGCCGGATTGGGATAAACCAATACCCGTGACCGGGGTTCAGGCAGGTCAAACGTGGATACCGAAGAGTATTCAGGTATGGTTGCTGCCTGTAGGATCTCACCGGTAATCTCATCCTGGAGGTAAACCACAAGGGTGAGGCTGTCTTCAAGCAGTGAGAAGAATGTTTCTTCACAGGTCAGATGTATGCTCTCGACCTGGCCTTTTGTCCAGGATTGATTGAATAAGGTCCCGGCGGCATCGGGAACCATTATGCGTGCCACGTTGTAGAAACTGGTGCTGCCATTTGTTCCAGTATACTCCGGACCAGCAATTCGTTTTTCCATAACAATGACATACAGTATCCTTTCTGCCTGTGCAAGGTTTTGTAAAGCTTCAATATCTGCCGATAATTCAAGGTAAGGAGCATAATCAGCCTGAATAGTTAATTTGAAATCAGGCTCCGACAGGGATCTCAGTTTAATATCCGCAGCCCTGGGAGGTCTCGCATTGAAATCATATGTCTGCGGATATCCGGGCCACTCCTCATTTCCACCATCCAATATGGCCATGGGCAGGCCTGTAATGCCATAAACGGTTCCACGGTTGTTGGCGGGAACCGGATTCTCAAAATACATCTTATCCGGAATACTACCGGCTGCATGATACTGTATATCAACAACATCAGCGGGAACCTCTTTCATCAGTCCACGTACCAGGGTGTCTGATCCATAACACACAGTAGTATTGGCATTTGTAAAGTATTCCAGCACTGATAAACGGGATCGCTGTTTAATAGTGAAATTGTCGAAGGCAAAACCATCGGCATATGTATCGCTACCCATGGAATTGAAAACAATCCTGAACTGAACTTTCTTATGCCAGGACAACTGGTCAAGTCCATGCGCTGCATTGTACCACCTGTCATCTTCAGAAGATTCCGATTCAGCCGTCCAGCCTGTATGTTGACCTCCGTCACCATTCAAGATCTTATCTGAATTATACCAGTTCAATCCACCGTCATCCACGCCCCCTGCATCGTACCATGTGTTGCCGTTATCAGTTGTATATTGCAAAGCAGCGCCGTCCTGGTTGCGCGACAGGGAACGTTTGATATCAAGGGATACCATCGGGCGGTAAAAGCCTATAAAATTAAAGCAGGGGGACTGAACCCAGGATTTTTCAACCTCCCTGGGTTCGGGCAGGTCAGTATACCAGGCCCGGGTCCCTGAAGAAGCTTTTTCCGGAAATCCGCCCGCGTTCACTTCCCCGTAAGTCCAGCTGTTCTGCAAAGGATCTGAAGCCATGGAAGACCATCCTTGTACCTGTGCAATCTCAAAATCCTCAAAATATGGATTTTCAGTCAATATATAAGTGGGAATCAGGGTAAGTATCCTGTTCGTTGTGTCAGTACATCCGGTATTGGTCACAATGCTGTAAGCAACCCTGAATGATCCTTCAGACTGGAAATAATAAGACGGCTGATTTGTATCTGAACTGAAGATCTCTGTATTCCCTCTGTAAATTTTCCACATCCGGGAAGAAACAGTATCTGGATAGTCCACTGTTTCCTGTCCCTCAAACACAATGGGATCATCGGTCAGGCAATTACTGTTCCACGAAAAATCAGCCCTCGGTTTTATCTGTATGGCCATGGTTTTCTGGATGAAATCACTACAGCCATTGCCTGAATTAACATCAAGCCTGATGGTCCATGTACCAGGCTTATCATAATAATGAGAAGGATTCCTTAAATTACTGTAATTATCTTCCCCGCTGAAAATATCACCGAATTCCCAGCTCCACAATTCATCCAGGCTAAGACCCGTATCTGATCTGTTTACAAATTGGACCAGTCCCCCATCCCCCGGTATACAACTCTCAAGGGTAGCGAAATCAGCGAAAGGGGCATCATATACGATCATCGTTGCAGAGTCACTGACGCTGCAATGGTTAACAGATGTATAAATATACCGTATTACATTTGTATCCAGTCCGGCAAAGGATGGATCAAACTGGTAGCCCAGAAGCGCATTCCAGACAACACCCGGTCCGGAAAAGTAGCCTGTTTCCGGGATCCCCGTGAGGGTAATGGGCGCATCATTCTGGCAGAAATAGATATCAGGTATGGCATCCATCCGGACATCCTCCAGTTTTTCAATGGTCAGTATTCTCAGCAGGGTATATTCATCACCCAGTGTGTCTGTGAAGGTATAACTGACCTGTACATCCTGGTTTTCGCTCAAATTATACAAATGCGGCCTGATGACTGCCCTGTTGCTGTCAAGATCTGAGAATGCTCCCTCCGGTGGCGTTGGCTGCACCGAGATTGTCCCGATGGTATTTCCGTCATTATGCCCGGTGATGTAAAATGTCAAATCATTAAAACAGGCAACCGTTCTTTCAAAGCTTATATAACCGCCCGCTTCCATCACCTGCACAATGACAGTATCTGAGCTGGTACAGGTATTCTCGTCAGTATAGGTGTAGATAATTTCATGGGGTGAATCCTGTGTACCTGCCAATGAGGGTATGAATGTCCAGGGAGGATTGGTTATGCCAGGTCCGGTAAAGGTGCCGCCTGCCGGGGAGTAATCAAGCTCAACGGGGCTTTCCTCAATGTCATAAATCTCCAGGAGGTTGAATATCTCAACATCAGGAAGGGGGTGAACAGTAATCAGGGCATTCCCGAATCCTGAAGTACTTCTGCCCGTACCATCAATCAGCCGGGGAACGGTATAGTTGATAGTGAGCTCCGGTTGAGCTGTGAATTGATATACCGGATCCGTGATATTGCTGACCGTTAAGGTGGAGGTTCCGTCAAAGATATCAAATTCCCATGGCGGCATGCCCCCGAGGGTAATGGTAACAGTTGCAGATCCCCCAAGACAGATATCCGTTGAACCACTTACGCTTGCTGATGGCCGTTCGGTCAGTATGGTTATATTGTTGGGATCAAGGGCAGTAAATGCCAGGCTGGTATTTTCATAAGGTGCCGGGTCCTGCAGGACAATAGTGACCGCAAGATTCCCCTTGGAGACAGTGCCGTCAGTTTCACTTACTGTATAAGAAAAATGGTACAGTCCATTTCCCAGATCAGTGAATATCAGGTTTGGACCAACAGGAACATCATTTATCCTGGTATTCTCGTGGGAGCTGTATCCGGACTGATCAGCCTCCACCATTATTTCCAGAGTCTCCCCGACCTGTACAATGGTATCTGTTGAACTGATATATGCGCGGGTTATCGCCGGACTGGAAGCGTCAATGCTCAGGTCATTGGAACTTAAGGATGTAAAGGGTGTACTGAAGTTGCCGGCAATATCTCCGGCAATAATTTCCAATACCAGGTTACCCTCACCCACATCATTATCCCCCTCTCCCACCATATAGCTTAAATCATAATCCCCCGCCCCCAGGGATGTGACCTGGATGCTTGAAGCGGATAATGGTACATTGTTTACATGTGATGCCTGGGTAAATATATATCCTGCCTGGTCGGCACTTATCCGCAGCAATATAACTGACCCTATGTTCTGCGCACCGGATGACTGGGCCGCAATACCCAGGATCACTGGCCTGTTGGCATCCAGCAGGTCATTTCCCTGGATGATGGGTTGATTATACACTTCCCCGGGTAGCAAACCGTTATATAACTGCAGACCGGTCACCGGGATGTTCTGATGGGCGGCATAATCATTCCCCCCTTCTGTTACGGTAAAACCGGAAATGTATGTAGTATCGTTCAACCTGCTCAGGCCTGTTAAGGGGTAGCCACCGATCTCCCCGCCATTCAGTGTATAGGAATTACCCCGGTCACTCTCCACCCTTATGATTACTGTCACCTGCTCGCCAATGTTCATGGTGTCGTCCGGTATCTCAACATTGCTTATCTCCGGCTCCAGGATGGCCAGTATGTTTAGTGAATTGGTAGCCAGATCCTGGGTAGAGGTTACAAGAACACTATGGTCGATCAAAACATGAAAACCCGTGATATTGTCATCAAAGTCGGTATCATCAAACTGAAGCAGGATCCTCGCCGATACAGCAGAAATCCTGTCAACCGACTCGATGGTTAGTCCCGCGGGACCATTAACAAAGCTACAGTTGGACGCGCCGAGGGATGCAGCCCCTTCAAATTCCTCCTGTATCAGATCGATGGTCAGCTGCCTGGCATCCAGCCTCTGTTCGGTTAATATTGAATCAGCGCTCAGGCTGGCGACAGGGCCGTCTCCGATGGCCTGGATTGTGATGGGACCGGTATAAAGGTCATCCTCCGTGTTATACCTCAATTCATCCTTGTCTATGCGTACCATAAAATCGTTTATATCCGAATCAAAATCATCCCCGTCAAACCGGAGGATCAGTTGTACACTTGTTGGTAAATTTGACGTAATACTTCTGATGGATAGTCCGGAAGGCTCATTTATCAAAGAAAAGTCCCTGGTACGCAGAGAGCCTGGA
>JAZGGT010000571.1:0-5296 GCA_036480555.1 Bacteroidales bacterium
TTTAAAGGGGAACAACAATGGAAAATGTCCATGCCTGGTCCTCAATCACGCCATGAAATGGGAACCTCACCAATTGTTACCGGCGATCTGGTGATACTTAATTGTTTCGGGGATCATTCTGATCTCCAAAGCAATTAAGTATCACCAGATCACCTGTAACAATTGGTGAGGTTCCCATTTCATGGCGTGATTTCGGGACTGGCATGGACAGTTCCCATTGTTTTTCCCCATTGAGATCATAGCAAAGAAGGCCATAAGAGCCAAAGTAAAAATAAACCCTTTCCCCGTCTGTGGAAGGGGTTGCTGTTGCTGCGTTTCCGATGGCATGGGTTCTTTCAAATTCATCTACCTCAATACCCTCTTCCCAACGGATAGTCCCATCATTCCTGTCAATACAAAACAATTTCAATAGCTTCTTTTCCTCTTCAATACCTGTAATAAAAATACAATCCCTCCAGATGCAAGGAGAAGAGTAACCTCCTGGGAGGCTGGTTTTCCAGAGAATATTTTTATCCAGACCAAAGCTTATCGGAGGGTTCTGGCCTTCAGCTGCGAGTCCAGAACAATTTATCCCGCGAAATTGCGGCCAGTTTTCGATCTGTGCATTTAAGGGATTTAAGATGAAAATACATAAGCATCCAAAAAGGAAGATGGAAATGAAAACAGTAATACTTTTTTTCATGGTTAATCATTTCTAGGTTAAGAAAGTTTCAAGAATTTAATACAATATCGTGAAATTATTGCAAATCTTTAGTTTCATCCTCATCATCGTAATCGTCATCCTCTTCGTCTTCACAGGAAGATATATCAACACCTGATAAGAAAACAATTTTCCATTCCCCATTCACTTTTTCCAAAAATCTTATTCCTATTGCCTGTGGCATGGAAAAGTACATTAATAGCGGCTGTATGGGTGATCTTATAGGTATAACCCCCGGGGGTGACTGATGTTCGCCTTCATCCGACCTACAAAAAGCCAGGAGGAATGTCAGTCTCATGTTGTATTTTTTGGCTCTTTTAGGTAACTCTAAGGTATTAGAGTTCGTAAAACATGATTGGTTTAATCCATAATATTCCTAAACTAAACCCTCTCACGTATGAAATCAACAATAACTTTATTATTGATGGCCTTGCTGACCGTGTCTATGACCTATGGCCAGGGACCGGATCTCATGGCAGAAAAAACCAGAATTTCGTCTGTATGTGATGAATATTCAGAGGCATGGACCACTGAGGATATAGCAAAATTCTCTGCCTTATTTGCACATTCAGCTGACCTCGTGATTTTTGATGGTTCATCCACATACAATGGCTGGGAAGCCTGGAAAAGCAAGCTGATAAGTTCCTTCCCGAATGCAACGGATGTAAAGGTTTCTTTCAGTGATCATAATATCCAGGTGAATACATCGGGTGATGCGGCCTTTTTGGCAGCTATAGAAGATGTGGACTATGTTGAAAATGGCAAACCATTCAGTTTCAAAGGAATGCGGGTCACATGGATACTGGTAAAAATGGATGGGAAGTGGGTGATCATTCACGGCCACTGGTCAATGCCTGTGTAGGACTAATGGGGGACCTATTCATAGTCCCACTTTAGCTTCCATGGATCATCTGTATCTGCCATAAATTTTTTCAGCTGCTCCTTGAGGTCTTCCACGATCTCCCAGTATTTATGTTCGTAGGCGAGATTTTTTGTTTCGCCCGGATCATTTACTATATCATATAGTTCGAACTGGGGACGTTTCAGGTAAGCCTCTATGGATCGCTGGCCGTACATAGCTTCCCTGCCATCCTGATAGACAGACTGCCAGGTGGGTGAAGCCCAGAGATCAGACGCACTAGGATATTCGAGTGGCCAGGCTATGTTGAAAATAAACTTCCATTTATGGGTACGGATCACCCGCATGGGATAATACATAGTGATCTCATGGAAGGTATGTGAAGCATAGACCTGCTCCGGTCCGTCACCCAGGGGATCTTCCAGGCTGCCCCTGAAAGACCGGCCATGGAACCTGTTCTCCTCCGGAAATGCCCCGACATAGTCCAGTATGGTAGGCGTAAGATCCACCCAGCTGATGAGGTGATCGGTAACTTTTCCAGCTTTTTTCTGAGCTGGCTGTTTAATAACACAGGGTAGTTTCATGCCCGGATCATAGAGGGTTGTCTTGGCTCCCGGGAAAGCAATACCATTGTCAGAGATATAGATAATCAGTGTATTGTCATATTTGCCTGTTTCCTTCAGGATCTCAACCAGTTTTGCCACTCCCTGGTCAACCCTGTTCACCGACTGGTAGTACTGAGCAAGCTCGGCCCGGCATTCGGGGGTATTGGGAAGGAAATCCGGGACAAGTACCTGATCGGGACTGTATTGCACTTTAGTAACACCGGGATAGCCCTCTGACCGGTTCCCGAAAGCATTCGGCTTATAAGGCAGATCGACCGAACCACCTCCCCGGTGGGGGTCAACTGTGCAGTAATACAGGAAAAATGGTTCATCTCCTGGACCTTCAATAAAACTGGTGCAATTATCAGCCATTTCTACGGTATTTCTTGCATTGGCCCTTAACATATGCTCAAACTGGTAGACGGACTCGGGTGCCAGGTGGTATTTTCCCATCCTTCCGGTACGATAGCCTGCCTCTTCAAGATAATAGACCAGTGATTTTTCATTGTCGTATGTGCTGAAATGATTATAACCGTGGGCATGGCCATAATGAGCCGTGGCATGATTGAACCTGCCCGTCATGATAACCGATCTGCTGGCACTGCAACTGGCACTGGTACAAAATGCATTGCTGAAGCGGATTCCATCTGCTGCCAGCCGGTCTAGCGCAGGAGTTGCAATCACAGGGTTCCCGTAGCAACCCATAGCATCTGTTCCGTGATCATCGGAAATGATCAGCAGGATGTTCACCCTGTCAGCAGCATTAACCTGGAAAAACAAAAAAGTTAATACACTGATTAACAAAACCTTAAATGTCTTCATATGTTTGTGGTTTGAATATTTACTACCTGTCCCACGAATCACTCTCCAAGATGGCATAATGGTAATTATCCACCCAGTCCCCCCTGATCGGAAGGATCTTTCGCCGTATGCCTTCAATGGTCATCCCTGCCTTTTCAAGTACCTTTATGGACCTTTTATTCTCTGTAGCAACGCCTGCCTCAATCCTGTGGAGATTAAGCCTTTCAAATCCGAACCTGATCAATCTTTTGGCAACTTCTGTGGCATATCCGTTGCCCCAGTGCGTGGGCATAAGATTATACCATATCTCGCCCATTTTGAACCTGTCAGCAGTCACTGTCATGCCTGCAAGGCCGATAAATTCACCTGTTGTCTGAAGACGGATGGTCCAGCAATATTTCTTCCTGACTTCTGCCTTCTGGTCCCCGATGAAGGGACGCAGATGTTCCCTTGTGACATTTTTGTTATCGGGGATGCCTAGTGTGTTGAATTCATCTATTTCAGGACTCGATTCCAGGATGAATATATCATCCAGGTCATCCCAGGATACCTCTTGAATGATCAACCGGTTCGTATCAAGTTCCATTTATGATATATCTTGCTCTTCTGTTAATTTGGTCAAATCCGGATTTCCCCTACCAGGTAGGTAACTGCTTTGCCGGTTATGTGCACCCTGCTGTCAAGAAGCTTACACTGCAGGTCTCCCTTCCTGCTTGATAACTGGCGGGCCGTCAGGGCTTTTTTACCCAACCTTTCAGACCAGAAAGGGGTCAGGGTTGTATGCGCCGAGCCAGTGACCGGGTCTTCATTGATCTCCAGTTTGGGGGCAAAAAAACGTGAAACAAAGTCAGTATCATTCCCGGGGGCTGTAACAATAATGCCCCAGAGGTCTACCTCGGCCAATCGGGCAAAATCCGGCGAGATCTCTTCAATGTCTTTCTGTGTATCGTATATCAATAAATAATCTGACCCTCCCCTGTAGGATTCAACCGGAGGTTTTCCAATGGCATCAATCAGTTTTTGAGGGTCATCGATCTTTTCCGGGGGATCGGCCGGAAAGTCAAGGGTTAACAATTCACCTTCCTTTGTCACGCCGAGTGTTCCCCGTTCCTGTGTATGAAAAACAATCTTTTCACCTGCAAAACCATAATGATTAAAAAGCACATGTGCCGTTGCCAGGGTGGCATGTCCGCAGAGGTCGACCTCGCTGTTGGGAGTGAACCACCTTATCTCATAGGCATTGTCAAGCTTCACAGCAAATGCAGTCTCCGACAGGTTATTTTCGGCTGCAATCTGCTGCATCAATACATCTTCCAGCCATTCGTCAATAATACAAACAGCTGCCGGATTACCGCCAAATACCCTGTTGGTAAATGCATCGACCTGGTATAATTTGATCCTCATATATTGAATTGTCCTGTAAAGTTATTATTATTAAGTTTTAATCATGATGGGGATCAGTTAACTTTATTTCCAATTCAGGCAAATAACAATAGGAAGTTCAACAATGAAGTGTCGTCTCTATGTAGATGAAGTTGGTAATCCAGATCTAGGAAGTTCTGACAAACCTGATCACAGATTCCTCTGCTTGGCTGGTGTAATATTTGATTTAAAATATGTTAATAATGTACTCTTTCCAGAAAACGATTCAATAAAAAAACAATTTTTTTGCTCTCACCCTGATGATCCCATTATTCTCCATCGGAAAGAGTTGCTCTATAAAAAACCACCCTTCTCAAATCTCAAAGATCCAAAAATTGAAACACAGTTTAACAATCTTCTTCTAAAAAAGCTGAATAATTGGGAATACACTGTAATTTCTGTCCTAATTGATAAGAAAGAACATGTTGAGAGATATGCAACCTGGAGATACGATCCATATCACTATTGTCAAGAGATCCTAATAGAGAGATTTCGGTTGTATCTTGATATTAATGATCTACATGGTGATGTAATGTTCGAATCAAGAGGTGGGAAGGAGGATCGAAGACTCAAAGATTCTTTCCGGAGAATTACAAATTCAGGGACGAATCATCTAAGTACTGACCAAATTATGGAAAAACTCACTTCAAAAGAACTTAAGGTAAAACCGAAATCTGCCAATATTTCTGGTCTCCAAGTTGCTGATTTAATTGCACATCCAGCAAGAAGGTGGTTTTTTAAAAACATCTTGGATATGGATGATAACAAAGTCACATTTGGAGATGACATTGTTAAGCTTTTGGTTGACAAGAAATTTTTCCGATATAAGGGTAATATTCTAGGCTATGGAGCTAAAAAATTGCCATAAAAAAAACCCCGTTGCCGGGGCAAGAGCCAATACAGCCCTCC